>JAYSTR010000005.1:0-15946 GCA_043719555.1 Bacteroidota bacterium
AATGAAGGCGATATGGCAAGTGGAATTGTAGATGTTGGTGTTGGACGATTTCCAGTAAGAAATAAAAGTGAAGCAGAGGCTGTAACGGCTAAGATTGAGCATTACTATAAACAAAATTATAGTTTTAATCCTAATCAAACAGAATCCAGTTGTTTAGTTGCCGAAAACGATTATCCACAAGGAGATTGGAGAAACTGGGTGACATTTATTGGTGATGATCAAGATGGAAACACACATCAAAATCAAGCAGATTCTTTGGCAAGAAGAGTTTATAGATTATATAAAGATTATAACGTAGATAAAATTTATTTAGACTCGTATATACAAAGTTCTACACCAGGCGGAGATCGTTATCCAGATGTGGTAAATGATATAAACAAAAGAGTGGAAAAAGGCGCATTGATTATTAATTATACTGGGCATGGAGGGGAATTAGGATTAAGTGAAGAACGAATAATTGAGGTACCACAAATTTTGGGATGGAATAATAAAAACAACCTACCATTATTTGTAACAGCAACTTGTGAATTTAGTAGATTTGATGATCCAGATAGAACATCAGCTGGTGAGTATTGTTTTTTAAACCCGAATGGTGGTGCCATTGGATTGTTTACCACTGTGAGGTTAGCTTTTTCGGATGATAATTTTAGATTAAATGTACTGTTTTTTAAAAACACATTTACTCCAATGGTAAACGGAGAAATGCCGCATTTAGGGGATTTGTATCGCTTAACTAAAAAAGATTTAGGCGCTTCGGGTTTTAATCCGCAATATATGAACTTTGTTATTTTAGGTGACCCAGCTTTAAAGTTAGCGTATCCTAAACAGGAAGTTTATACAACTTCAATAAATACAAATTCAGTCACTGCTTCTTCTTCTGACACACTAAACGCCTTGTCAATTGTTTCAGTTTCGGGTTATGTAGGCGATAAAAATCAAAATAGATTTACAAATTTTAATGGAGTTTTATATGCAACAGTTTTTGATAAACCATCGGTTAAAACAACCTTAGCAAATGATCCTGACTCGTATGTTACAACATTTACTTCTCAAGAAAATATCATTTACAAAGGTAAAGCAGAGGTTGTTAATGGCGATTTCACATTTTCATTTTTAATACCAAAAGATATTTCTTATGATTTTGGGCCAGGTAAAATTAGTTACTACGCCCATAATGGAATTATGGATGGTAGTGGTTATTATGATAAGGTTATTATTGGTGGTTCAAACCCTAATGCGTTAGCCGATAATCAAGGACCAAGTGTGAAGTTGTATATGAATGATGAAAAATTTGTATCCGGAGGATTAACAAATAATAATCCTAAATTATTAGCAGTCATTTCTGATTTAAGTGGTGTAAACACAGTTGGTACAGGAATAGGACATGATGTGGTTGCTGTATTAGATGCTAATTCAAACAAACCAATTGTGTTGAATGATTTTTATACTTCGGATTTAAATACCTATCAAAAAGGTAAAATTCGTTATCCGTTAACTAATTTATCAGATGGAAATCATACCTTAAGTTTAAAGGTGTGGGATATGCAAAATAATTCGAGTACGGTTACTACGGAATTTGAAGTTGCTGCAAGCGCAGATTTAGCATTAAAGCATATTTTAAATTATCCGAATCCGTTTACTACTAAAACTCGATTTATTATAGAACACAATCAATGTTGTACGGATTTAAAAGTATTGATTCAGATTTATACGATTACAGGGAAATTAGTAAAAACTTTAACTGAAACTATTCATAATGAAGGTTTCCATTTTGAAGGAATAGAGTGGGATGGAAAAGATGATTTCGGTGATAAATTAGCAAAAGGTGTTTATATTTATAGAGTGAGTGTTACTGATAAGGAAAGCAAAAACGCTAGCAAAATCGAAAAATTGGTAATTCTAAAATAATGATATCTTTGATGCACTCTTTTAATAAAAAAAGAACTATGTTAAAACAAATTTTTTCAACTTTAGGTTTGTCCTTAATCGGAACGACTTCATATTTTGCCCAAACAAGTACCGCCTCTACTAATTTATCTACTCAGGATTTAAGTGGACGTGTTAATACAATTACTACAGCCGTGCCATTTTTATTAATTTGCCCCGACTCTAGAAATGGAGCTATGGGAGAAGTTGGTGCCGCTACTCCGGCTGATGCAAACAGTATGCACTGGAATGTTGGTAAACTTGCTTTTGCCGAAAAAAAATCAGGAGTTGCCATGTCAATTAATCCTTGGTTAAAACAACTAGTACCTGATATTTATTTATATTATTTATCGTTTTATTCTAAGCTTAGCAAAACACAAGCTATTGGCGCTTCTATGCGTTATTTCGATTTAGGTAACATTACATTTACGGATATTGTAGGTAATACTACTGGTCAATTTCGTCCGAATGAATTTGCATTTGATTTAGGGTATTCTCAAAAATTATCTGAAACTTTTTCTGCAGGATTATCGATGCGTTATATTCGTTCTAATTTAACAGGAAACTATTCAGTTAGTGGTGGCCAAGCATACAAGCCTGGAACATCTGTTGCTGCTGATGTAGGTTTATATTATCAATCTAAAAAATTGGTGATTAATGATAAAAAAGCTAAAGCATCAGGAGGATTAGTAATTAGTAATATTGGCCAAAAAATTTCTTATTCAGGAAATGTAAAAAACTTTATTCCTATTAACTTACGTTTAGGCGGAGGTTTAAAATTTGACATTGATGACTATAATACGTTTGGTGTATATGCTGATATAAACAAATTATTAGTGCCAACTCACCCTGTTTATGCTAAAGGAGTTAATGGTTCGGATACCACCGTGATTTTAGCTGGTAAAGATCCTAATGTAAGTGTTACTAAAGGAATGATACAATCTTTTAGTGATGCCCCAGGTGGAAGCAAAGAAGAATTGAAAGAAATAAATTATAGTGCAGGTTTTGAATACTGGTACGCAAAAACATTTGCTGTTAGAGCGGGGTATTTTAACGAAGCTAAAACAAAAGGTAACCGTAAGTTTTTTACTGCAGGTATTGGCGTACGTTATAATGTGTTTGGTTTAGATGCAGCGTATTTAATTCCATTAACTCAAAATCATCCATTACGTAATACTTTGCGTTTTACTTTATCATTTGACTTTGATGCGTTTAAAGATCAAAATAAAGATACACCTAAGCCAGAATAGAATATATTTTAGGAAATACTCAATAATAAAAAAGGCGCGTTATAATTATATATCGCGCCTTTTTTATAAAAGAAAATTATTTAAAATAGATTGTGCAATAAGCCTGCTAAGGATAAGGTAAATAGAGATATTATTTATTGCGAAAATTTTGTTGACTGCTAATGTTTTCGCGCTAAGCAACGGTTTGATTTGAAACATTGTCTGCCGAAACGCTACTAACAAAGATAAATGTTTAATGGTCTTTTGCAAAGCGAAAATAAATGTCTTTCGCGGAGCGACCGCTTTTGCAAAAGCTTTGTTGTCTGCCAAACTGTTGCCAAAGCTTGTGTTAGGTACTAGGTTATTTTATAACAATTATTTTCTTAGCGTCTGAAACACCACTATTTGAAGTTAAGTTATAATAGTAAGTTCCTGCACTAAATTCTTGCGTGTCTAAAATTAAGATTTCAAATGTATTGTCAACATTATATTCTCTCAGAATTTTACCATTAATATCATAGATATTAATTTTCCCTTTAGTGTCGCTATTTGTTAATGTATAAGGAATTGTAATTTGTGTACTAGTTGGATTTGGATAAGCGTTAGGTAAAGTATTTGTAGTTGTACTGTTATTTTTCACAATGCTAGTTGGACCACCACAAGCGTCACATGGTAAAGAACCAGATAAACTATAAATAATTGTGCTGTCACCATTTATTGATTTACACTTCAATTTAAATGAACCTGAAATATTGAAGTGTAAATCAATAAATAATTGTGCTGTCACCATTTATTGATTTACACTTCAATTTAAATGAACCTGAAATATTGAAAACTTGAAAAGAAGTTCTATTATTTTGGAGAATTACTGTTCCATTTTCATTTATTACTTTTCCCAGAAATAAAACCGGTGATAATGAATTTTTATATAATAGAATAAACTCTATTAAATTATCTGTGTCAAACAAATTGTCTGAAAGTAAAATCACGTCTTTGTATACATCTGAACCGGTAGGTGTTGGAAGGTTAATTGTTTTGTAAATGGAATGATTAGTATTATAAACTTTCACTTGATTTGATACTAGGTCAATATTGTAATATTTATAACCGCCTGAAGTTAAATTTGAAACTTGCAAATTCCCAACATAGGAATTTTCAATATTAATTTGACTCCTAGATGTTATTGCAAATGCAAATGTTGCTATTGATAATAAAATTGTTTTTTTCATTTGTCTGTGTAATTATGGGTATATGTTTTATGTCTTTATATCTTGTGCCAAACTACCTTATAGGAGGGATTTTACTCCTGTAATATTGCAATTTTTGCAATATTAGATTGGTTTTTTACTTCTAATAGGTATTTAAATCTAAGCATAATAGTATCAATTATCAAAAGGCGAAATAATTTTTTGGATGCCTATATGCTTAAAATACAGTATACAATAATCTACCAACAATAAAGTAAATTGAGATACCCACGATGTCGTTTAAAGTTGTAACAAATGGACCTGTTGCTAATGCAGGATTGATTTTATATCGGTTCATGGTTAAAGGAACAAAGGTTCCTAAGAAAGACGCAAATAAAATAACCGTCATTAATGCGATGCTAACTGTAGCTGCTAAATTTAAAGGAGCCTTAATTAATATATTATATCCTAAAATTAAACTTGAACAAACTAAACCGTTAATTAAACCTACCCCTAGTTCTTTAAATAATTTTGGCGCAATTTTATCTGTAATTAAAGAGTTGTTTGCTAAGCCTTGCACAATAATAGCAGATGATTGAACGCCCACATTGCCACCCATTGCGCCAATTAACGGAATAAAAAATGCCATCTCGGGACGAATTTGTATATCACCTTCGTAGCCACTAATAATACGTGAACCTACAATACCACCACACATACCAATTAATAACCAAGGAATGCGTGCACGCGATAATTTCCAAATGGTATCATTACTATCAACATCGGATGAGATACCACTTAATTGCTGAATGTTTTTTTCAGCTTCTTCGCGCATGACATCCACAACGTCATCAATAGTAATACGTCCAATTAAACGGCCTAACTGATCAATAACAGGCACTACAACTAAATCGTATTTTTGAATAACTTCAGCAACTTCAGTACTTGGTGCAGATGCTTTTACTGAGATGACATCGGCATCGTAAATTTCTTCAACAAGCGCTAAAGGATGAGAAATAATTAATTTTTTTAAGGAAAGCATTCCTATTAATTTTTCTTTATCATCCAATACATAAACCGCGTACATTACATCTACGTTTTCTGTTTGACGTCGTATTTCATCAATACACGCACTTACAGTTTCGTGAGCATACACACTTACTAATTCCTTTGCCATTAAGGAACCGGCAGTTCCTTCTTCATAATTTAATAAATCGGCAATATCACTTGCCTGATCAATATCTTCTATCTGTGCAAGAACTTCTTCCTGTATGTTTTCTGGTAATTCATTAATAACATCGGCCGCATCATCGGACTCCATATTATCTAACTGCTCGGCAATTTCTTTGGTTGAAAAGGTTGCTAAAAAAGCTTCGCGCTTTTCATCTTCCATTTCTAGTAAAGCATCAGCCGCTAATTCTTCATCGAGTAAATCGTATAAATAACTAGACTCTTCTAAATCTAAACGATTTAAAACTTGGGCAATATCAACAGCATACAACTCATTAAGTTGATCCTTAATAAACACATCATCTTTTTTTTCGATGGCGTTTTTTAAGTTTTGTAAATACTCATTATTTAATTCGAATTGCACAATAATTGTTTAAGTCGTAAATGTAAGTGTTTAAGTTTAATCTGCTTAAGCTTTGTCTAATTTTTGCTTAATAAATGCATTTAAAAATATGGCAAATAATATAATGGCAAAACCCACATAAAATGTAATAGATAAATCTTTGTTTTCTTTAAATATTAAGCTAGCTAAAATAATTCCATAAACACCTTCGAGATTTACGGTTAAATTAATAGTATAAGGCGATAAATGTTTCATTAAATTAACACTTGCAATAAAAGGATATACGGTACAGACGGCGGCAAGTATAAATAATAGTAACCAATCATTATTGGTAATAGTAAAAAAAGAGCTGTTGAAACCACCAATGCAAGTTAAGTAAATGCTTAATCCTAATAGAGCCGCTGTTAATTCAATAAAAGATAGCACGGACGATTGAATAGGTTCTTTAGTATCCTGAATTAAAACACCATTAAATACGCTAAAAATAGAGGCTGTTAAAGCTGCTAAAACACCTAATAAAATGCCAAGTCCAAATTTAATTTCGACTGAAAATATTAAACAAATAGCTGCAATAATAATGAGTCCAATAATTAATTCATATAACACAAATTTTCGTTTATAAATTAGTGGCTCGATGATGGCTGTGAACAAAGTACCTGTGCTAAAAGCGGCCATAGTTACTGATACGTTGGAAGCTTTAATAGCACCATAAAAACATAACCAATGCACGCTAATAATTAAGCCAATGGCACTTAATTGTAGCAATTTTTTGAAGGATACTTTTGGTTTAGTTTTGATATACATTAAATACAAAGCCATAAGTGAAATGGTGATTGCAATACGAAACCAAACTAATTGTAATGCATTGGCACTAATGCCACGCCCAAGTATAGGCGACCAACCCCAAATAAAAACAATGAAGTGTAATAATAAATGATGTTTGCTTATGTTTTTTAGCACGCATAAATGTAAGGTTTGTTAATATAAGAAACGATAATAATTTTATCTTTACCTTAATTAAAAATCATTTTATAATGGAAGGAACTCTTAATTTTTTAAAGCAATTAGCTAAAAATAATAACAAGGAATGGTTTGATATTAACCGTAAAACATACGAGGTAGTTAAAGTAGATTTTATTGCAGTTGTAAAAAACATTATTGATAAGAGTATCCTATTTGATAAAGAACTAGCAGGGATTGAGGCTAGAAAATGTTTGTTTCGGATTAATAAAGATATACGCTTTAGTAAAGATAAATCGCCCTATAAATTAAATATGGGTGCGAGTATAAATCCCAATGGAAAAAAAGATATGGGCGCAGGTTATTATTTGCACATAGAACCAGGCAAAAGTTTTTTAGCGGGTGGTTGCTATATGCCACAGCCAGAAGCTTTAGCAGCTATCCGTCAGGAAATAGATTATAATGCTGCTGATTTTAAGAAAATACTAAATGCGAAAGATTTTAAAACGTATTTTAAAGAGTTATCAGACGAAGGGGATAAGTTAAAAACGGCACCAAAAGGTTATCCAAAAGATCACCCTGAATTAAGCTTATTGCAACATAAACATTTTATCGTTGTTCATCATATCACTGATGAGCAATTATCAGAAAAGAATTTTCCAACGTATGCAGCCAAAGTATTTAAAGCGATGCATCCGCTTAATTTATTTTTAAGAAATTGTATGGAAGTTTAATTATAAAGTAATAAAGTCCTCTAAGGAATTTAACGTATAATCAGCTATAATAAATTTAGGATTGTTTTTGTTTTCATCGTCTGGAACGGCTAATACTTTCATTTGAGATGCTTTAGCAGCTATGATGCCATTTAAGGAATCCTCTATCACTAAACATTCGGTTGCTTGTACTTGTAGTTCGTTAGCGCAATTTAAAAACACTTCGGGATGAGGTTTGCCATATTGCAAAAACTGAGCAGAGCACACAGCATTAAAATACGACGCTATTTGTAATGTTTTTATAACCGTATTCATTAACTGCACATTTGATGAGGTGCCAATAGCTACTTTATAATTATGGGCTTTTAAATATTCAAGGGTAGTTTTTACGCCAGGCATTAATTTCCCTTCTGTTTCTATAAGTTCACATAATCTATTAATCACTAAATCGTCAAACTCTTTTACGCTAATAGTTTTAACATCATGTTTAGCAAACCAATATTCTGCCACCTCAATAAAGCGCATACCTGTTGTTATTCGGCACTCTTCATCGGTAAAAGGTATGCCAATTTCATTAAAACTTTGTATCATTGCTTTGCGCCAAAGTGGCTCAGAGTCAATAATAACTCCATCCATATCAAATATAACCGCTTTTATTCCTTTTAGCATTGTTAATTTCTTTGTTTAATAAAAGCGAAGATAACCATATTATGCGTTTGCGTACGTGTTAAATTTGAGCTATGTATTTTCCTGTTTTTAGTAATTTTAGTGCCGATGTGCTTTTAACCCTTGTTTTTGCAATAGCATTAATAGGCATAGTTTTTCATTATATTATTTGTGTATTACCAGTTGGGATATTTAAATCCAATCATATAGAGCAATCTAACAGTCATCAACCAGAGCCTGTAAGTGTTATTATTTGTGCACGTAATGAAGATGATAATTTGACAGAGTTTTTGCCGAAAATTTTAACTCAAAACTATCCTAATTTCGAAGTAATTGTAGTTAACGATTGTTCCTATGATAATACCGAAAATGTAATTGACGAGTTCGCGAAGATTTTCCCTAACCTAAAAAAAATAAACATTAAAGAAGATGGTTATTATAAGCACGGTAAAAAGTTTGCTATGCTTGTTGGTATTAAGGGAGCTACTTATAATAATTTAGTGTTTATAGATGGGGATTGCTTTCCTGCAAACGATATGTGGTTGCAAGAAATGAGTTCGGGTTTTGTAAACAAACGCGAAATTGTTTTAGGTTATGGTGCGTATCAAAAAGAAGATACATTTATTAATAAATTAATTCGTTTCGATACTTTTTTAATAGCTACTAATTATTTATCAGCTGCTTTAAAAGGACAAGCGTATATGGGTGTTGGGCGTAATTTAGCTTACACTAAAGAGTTGTTTTATAAACAAAAAGGGTTTGCAAATCATTATCATATTGATTCGGGTGATGACGATTTATTTGTAAACCAAGCAGCTAATGAGGTTAATACAAATGTAGCTATTTCGCACAATAGCATCACGTATTCAGTTCCTAAAAAAACGTTTACCGACTGGAAACGCCAGAAAAACAGACATTTAACAACAGCGCCCTTTTATAATGCCGCAACTAAAACTAAACTTGGTTTTGGTTATTTTGCTCAGTACTTTTTTTATTTATCGTTGTTTAGTTTGTTATTTTTCAAAACAACATTGTTAGTAGCTTTAATTGGATTGGTAGTTAAAGTAGGAATACAAATGCTTATCTTTAAGAAAGCATCGCAAAAATTAAATGAAATGGATTTGTGGTCAATGGCATTTGCTTACGAATTTATTTTATTATTAATATATCCGGTGTTCACATTAAATAAAATGTTTAGTAAAACTAATAAATGGAAGAACTAGACCCGTCAGAAAAATTAACCACCAAGGCAGTTTATGATTATAAACTGATACAGTTGGCGTTGCATAAAGCAGATCAAAAGGCATATGCCGAATTGTTACAGCGTTATCGCGAGTCGGTTTACTTTATGATGCTTAAAATGTGTAATAATAAAGATGATGCCGAAGATTTAACAATTGAAGCATTTGGACGTGCCTTTAAGCGATTGGTTCAATATACGCCAACGTATGCATTTAGTACATGGTTATTTAAAATTGCGAGTAATAATGCCATTGATTTTTTGCGTAACAAAAAGAAAAATAGTGCTTTGTCGCTTGATACTCGTTTTGAAGACGAGGAGGGACAACAATTATCTCAAAACATAAAATCTTCGGGACTTGACCCTGAAGAACATATTATAAAAAAGCAAAAAGTTGAAGCTCTACGAGATGTAGTTGAAAAACTAAAGCCGCGTTATAAGGAATTAGTAAAAATGCGTTATTACGAAGAGTTAAGCTACGAAGAAATTGCAGTGAAACTTGATTTACCAGTAGGTACAGTAAAGGCGCAATTATTTAGAGCTCGAGAGTTTTTATATAATATTTTAAAAAACTCTGATAATAAAATAGATTAATCATCATTAATTAAACGTTCTATACATTGAAGCCTGATATCATCCTAAAATATTTTGCGAACATTTCGTCACATCAGCAAGAGCAATTTACTCAGTTGTACGATTTATATAGTTTTTGGAATGCACAAATAAATGTTATTTCGCGTAAGGAAATTGATTTATTATTTGAACGCCACGTATTACACTCCTTGGGCATAGCTAAGGTGATGCAGTTTAAACCAGGAACAAAAATTTTAGATGTTGGTTGTGGTGGCGGATTTCCTGGTATACCATTAGCGATTATGTTTCCTGAATCAACTTTCCATTTAGTAGATTCTATTGGAAAAAAAATAAAAGTTGTTACTGAAGTAGCGCAAGGAGTTGGTTTAACAAACTTAACCGCACAACACGAACGTGCCGAAAAAATTGACGATAAATACCATTTCATCGTAAGCCGCGCTGTTACCGAGTTTCCTGAATTTTATCGTTGGATCAGTAAAAAGATTTTAAACGATAACTTTAATGATTTACCAAATGGTATTTTATATTTAAAGGGTGGCGATTTACGTACGGAGTTTGGCAATTTTTACCATAAGGCAAAATTTTACGACCTCAAAGATTATTTTACGGAAGAGTTTTTTGAAACTAAAAAAGTAGTTTATTATAAGTTGTAGTTTTTATTCTTTTATAAAAAGGGAGCATAAATTATGCGTAAAAGTTTTATAAGTAATAAGAATTATGTTATTATGAATTTGCTAAGCGATAAATAAAATTGTTTATGTGCTTTCTGATGATGCTATAAGGGCTACGATGTATAATTTTATCGAATTTAACTACTGATAGTTCGCCCAATATTAATTATTAACGTATTCTTTTAAGGTATTCAAAGCTGCTGAAAGAATAAATAATAGTCCTATGCATATATAAATAAAATAATTTAATGCATATTTGAAGCATTTAGCATTTTTTGATTGATTAATTATTTTTTTTGATTGAAAGTATCCAAAAATACTCAATATCACATTTGCCAATCCAGCATAGATAAAATAATGAATATTTATTGTTTCTGTACCATTTAAAAGGTAAGCGGAAATTAGAAATAATGGAATGAAGGAAAGTAATATAAATTTTATAAGTTTTGGTTTGATACTTTTCTCAAATTCAACAAGATTTTCATTTGATAATTTATTTTTATTTTGAATAACATAAAACATTCCACATATACTTATTGTTATTCCTATTATATATAGTAGAATTGTCATTTTGTTATAGTCTTTAATTTTGTTTTTATGAACTGAAATAATCTGTTAATCAATAATTTTTTACGTGGATTCGAGGAGAAATTACCCCTTACACACTAAATAGCCGCTAATGCAACTATTATTAACAAAAGAAATAATCCTATAACTAAAGCTCCTAAAACGGTTCCCGCCACTGCCATTCCATAACCAAGTGTACCATTTTCTTTTGTTTTTTTCATTCCTATAATTCCTAAAATTAAAGCAGGTAAGGCTGGTATTAAAAAGATACTTAAAATACCACAGATTAAACTCGCAATACTATAACCATCATAATCGCTACTTGATTGACGACGATTAGGGTTTGTATTTGGATTACTATTTGGTTGAGGTTTTGATGTATTTGGAGGTGTTACAAAAGCAAACTCTTCGGTAAAACCATTTTTATAGGTAATAGATTTAATGCTGTTTTTATCAATAATAATTAACGGACCATCCTGATTATTACAGTTTTTGTATTTTACTTCCGTTGTATTTATTTCTAAAATTTTAGCGTTAATGGTATTTCCATTTCGTAAAAAAACCATGTCGCAAGTATCATCGTTATTAACTTTACGCGATAAATTAAATACGTTATGCTTCTTTGCAAGTGTTTTTGTTTCAGCTTTATTTTCGGTAGATGCCGTTAATGCAGTCTGATTATTTTGAATAGCCATTTCTGATTCTTCAAATTTTGCAACTTCAGAATTATTGTTTTCTAAAACAGTTTTTTTAGGTTGATTGATTTTACTTTTACCAAAGGTAACTTCGTAACCCTTGCGGTAATGCCGTTTTTGAACCGTACACGATGTTATAATTGATAGGGCTAATATGGATAAGAGTATACGTTGTTTCATAATTTTAATTTAGTGCATTACGCTAATTGATGTTTTCTACTTTCGAAGGTTGTAATATGTTTATTAAGTTGATCGCTTTCAACAACACCATCTTTTAAACGCACAATACGATGTGCATGAAGAGCTATGTCTTCTTCGTGCGTTACTAAAATAATAGTGTTGCCATTTTTATGAATCTCTTCAAATAAACCCATAATTTCTATAGAAGTTTTGCTATCTAAGTTTCCTGTTGGCTCATCGGCTAAAATAATGGCAGGATTATTTACCAAAGCTCTTGCAATAGCTACACGTTGGCGTTGCCCACCGGATAATTCGTTTGGCTTATGACTCATACGATTTGCTAAACCAACTTGGTCTAACACTTTTTTTGCCATTTCCTCGCGTTTTGATTTTTCGATACCTGAATAAATTAAAGGCAACATTACATTTTCTAAAGTTGTAGAACGAGGTAATAAATTAAATGTTTGAAAAACAAAACCTATTTGTTTGTTGCGTACCTCTGCTAATTCATTGTCGCTCATACGAGCAACTGATAAATTATTTAACACGTATTCACCAGTTGTTGGTGTATCAAGGCAACCAAGCATATTCATTAGTGTTGATTTTCCGCTACCACTAGGGCCCATTAAGGCCACGTATTCATTTTTGAAAATGGATAAGGTTACACCACTTAGTGCGTGAATTTCTTCTGTACCAATTTTATATTCTTTTTTTATGGAATTTAATTCGATGATGGCTTGCATCTTGTGAATTTATGAATTATAAATTATAAATTTTAAATTATTTGACGGATAGTTTGCGTTAGGGATTGTAATGGAATGCTCGGAATGGAGCGAAGCGAAATGAGGACTTGAAGTGAAAAGCCCGACCGAATGTAATGAGGGAACGCCCAAAATAAAAAAATTAAAATAATCCAACGTGATCGGTTTTTATCCAGCCTTCGTTTCCGTTTTCGAGTTTAATGTTAGTCCAGTCGGGTTTGCTTTCTATCACTTT
Source organism: Bacteroidota bacterium (assembly GCA_043719555.1). Taxonomy (GTDB): domain Bacteria; phylum Bacteroidota; class Bacteroidia; order B-17B0; family Aurantibacillaceae; genus UBA4416. Next base: position 13,198 of record JAYSTR010000005.1, read on the forward strand.
AACTTTAGTGCCTTCGTGTAACGAAAATTTAGAAGCAGCAACCGCAATTGGTTCAGTGTATATTTTACTTTCGCGAAAAGTAACGATAGCAAATTTTGTTTGGTGTTTGTTATTTAAAGCGATATATCCAAAGGCAAATGAAGTTATAAATAAGAGTAAGCTAAGCGCACCACCAAAAAAACCAACACGTTTTAAAATAGATTGTTTGCTTACAAAAAACATAAATAATAATACTGAAGTTAAAGTTAAACTAATGATGCTAAGCCAAGCCCAAGCAGTAGTTGTTAATGTATTGGTTAATCCAGATTTTACAGCAGAGAGAAAAAAGTTTTCGGAACTCTCGATATCGTCTATTTTTTTTGAGTTAGCGATGCGTAAATTATTTTTAATATCATCGTTATTAGGCTCTAATTTATTGGCTAATTCGTAGTTATAAATAGCTTTACCTAACTGATTGTTTTTATAATACGCATTGCCTAAATTGTAATACAATTGATAGGACTTTAAATGACTTTTTAAAATTGTTTCATAAGCATCAATTGCTTCCTGATATTTTTTTTCTGAATAAGCCTTTTCAGCTATTGACTCGTATGCAACATTTGCCCATGTTGTTTTTGTAAACAAAAGTGATAAGATTAAAAATGTTATATATGTAGTTTTAATTTTCATTATCTAATTATATTTTTATTTTTTAATCTGTTCTTCTATCTGAGAAATTAATTCCACTGTATTATTATAAACACTTTGCAAATCTCCTGAAACAGCGCTTGGTGCATATTTAGCATATTCGCATGTATTTAATGTTTCAATAACTTGTTTGGTGGTTTGTTCCGTAACTTGTTTGGAAAGTAATATGTCTGATATTTTTTCTTTTGATAAATCGGAGATGTTTAAAGCAAATTTATTACCTAAATATTTATGTAAGGCATTTAAAATTTCCGTAAAAAATAAATCTTTATTGTTTGATTTTAAATGTTGCTCAGCAATTACTAGTTGTTGTTTAGCTATTTTAGCGGCTTTGCGTTCTTTAACACTTAAGGTATCACTATTATCTTTAATATGTTTACGAACTAAAAATAAGGCAACGAAAAATAATAGAGTAGGGATGGCTAATAATAAATAGTGTAACCACGAAGCAAAAAATTCTGAATCAACATTTTGTAAATTTAAATCGCCCGTTTTAATATAACGAATATCATTTTCGCCTTCTTTAATATTTTTTTTAGTTGGCGAAATAACCTGCGCACTATTCGCATCGCCTTCTAACACCGTTAAATTAATATCGGGAGATGGAAGGGTAACGTATTGTTTTTTGTCGCTATCAAAATAACTAAAGTCTAAATTATTAATAACGTATTCGCCCTTTTCGCGAGGAATAATTAAATAATCAAAAGTTTTGCTGCCACTAACCCCTCCAAGTGTTTTAATATTCTCAGCAACCTTAGGGTCGTAAACTTCAAAACTCTCGGGTAACTTTAATTTAATGGGTTCAATCAAATTAATATTGCCTTTACCAATAATGGTTAGCTTTAAATTAAACGCATCGTTTGCTTTAACCTTATCTTTTGATGTTTCTGCTTTATACGAAAAATTACCAACGGCTCCAGTAAAATTTGTTGGTTTATTTTCTTTCGGTAAATCAATAACATCAACTTTTACTTGTTTACTTTTTACTTTAACAACAACATCTTCGTATCCACCAGCGCCAAAAAATTGTTCGAATACATTACGTGGCGCACGTTTTACGGGACGACGAACAACGCATTCTAATTCAATAGGATCAATACTTAATTGCCCTGTACGTTGAGGAAATAAAAACATTTTGTGGTACTCCGCAACATAGTACATTACCCCGTTTACATTTTCTTGTTGTAAACTAATTTGTTTGTTTGTTTCCTCATTTTTTGACCAAAACCCATTGTACTGAGGGAATTTTACATTTTGAAAACCTCGTAAATCAACTCGTGAATATACTTTTTGAGTCAATGTTATTTGTTCGCCTATATAACAGTTTGATGATTTACTTAAATAGGTGCGAACAAATAATTCATCACCACTAACTTGTGTTTGACTTTTTTCATTGGCGCTTTGTTGCCCATTTGCTCCAGAAGCTTGTTGTGCGTTTGCTTTTGTAACTTCGATAGCAATTGGCTTCGTATCTAATTTTTGCCCGCCTGCATTAATAGAGGCTGAACCAATAATAAATTTACCTTCTTTTTTCGCAGCAATAAATAATGAAATGGTAGTTGATTGAGACATGTTACCATTTACTATACTCATACTCTGACTTTGATTTGGCCCACCAGCTACATCAAAATCTTTAAAATTTGGAAGTGTTACATTTCCTGCTGCACCATCAACTACAAAAGCCACTTGAAATACTTCTCCAACAGCCACTTTATTTTTACTGACTTGCGACGTAAAACTTTGCGCCTGGATATTTATCCAAGTTGTAATGAATATTAAAAATATGTATAAACGTTTTTTCATTTTATTTGTTCTTTATTTTCGCCCTTCGACTTCGCTCAGGGTGACAAGCTTAATGTACATAAAGAATTTTATTTATAATTTATAACTCAACATTCATAACTAATTCTACCAATCTTTTTCTACTTTAATTTTTTGACCAGGTTCGCCTTTTTTCTTTTTCAAGGCTTGTAATTTCTTCTCATTATTTTTTAAGGCATTCAACATTTGTTCAGCTTGCTCTTTGCTCATTTGCGGTTGAGGCTGTTCTTTCTTTTCTTTA
>JAYSTR010000041.1:0-34823 GCA_043719555.1 Bacteroidota bacterium
CATCTAAAATTGCCGAACAAGGCGTGTATGTTTATAAATTAATGGTTTACGACATACTTGGCAATAAACATCCTTTTATTGGACATGTTACTTTATTAAAATCTGATCAATAATTATAATACCTTAATGAAATACAAAAAAACGCTCTTCAATTTTGAAGGGCGTTTTTTATTGAGTAAAATTCTTATTTTTACAACTGATGAATTTTTTATTCCCACCATTTTTAATAGGACTAACAGCAATTGCTATCCCTATTATTATTCATCTATTTAATTTTCGAAAATATAAAAAAGTTTATTTTACGAATGTTCAGTTTTTAAAGGAACTCAAACAAGAAAGCGATAGTAAATCTAAACTAAAAGAGTGGTTGATTTTGGCAATGCGCATATTAGCTATAGCGTGTTTAGTATTTGCATTTGCTCAGCCATTTATTCCGGGCAAAACAAAAACGACTGAGGGAGAAAAAGCCATAAGCATATACATTGATAATTCCTTTAGTATGGAAAATACGAATAAAAAAGGAACACTACTAGAGAACGCTAAAGAGCTTGCAAATGAAGTTGTTAATTCATTTAATGCCAGCGACAAATTTCAGTTACTAACAAATGATTTTGAAGGAACGCACCAGCGCTTTTTATCTAAAGAAGAGTTTATAGAACAACTAAATGACATAAAGATTAATGCTTCAACAAAAAACATAAATGATGTAGTAAAACGCCAACAAGATTTTTTGCAAAATAGCAATTCTAAAAACAGACGTATGTTTTTACTAAGTGATTTTCAAAAAAACACCAGTGAGTTTGAAAAATCAGGGATAGACACAAGTATTCATATTAGTTGTATTCCTATTGCTTCATCTGAAATTAATAATGTGTTTATAGATAGCGTTTGGTTTGAGTCGCCTGTGCAGCAATATGACACCAAACAAATTATACACGCCAACATTATTAATAAAAGCACCAAAGACATTGAGAATGGGACACTGAAATTATTAATAAACAACAAACAAGTGTCTTTAAATTCATTTAATATTTCGAGTGGAGAAACCAAAGATGTAACGATTGCTTTTACAATTAAAGAAAAAGGTGTTAATAATGGCATCTTAAAAATTGAAGATTATCCGATTACTTATGATGATGATTTTTATTTTAGTTTTAATGCACAAACAACTATAAATGCCTTAGTCGTAAATGGTAAGGACACGAAAACCGCTGCTAATTTTAAATCGTTATTACAAAAAGATAGTTTATTTATTTATAATGAAAACAACGAAGCGGCAATAGATTACAGTTTGTTTTCTAAACTCAATATTATTATACTGAATGAACTTACAGTATTGACGAGTGGTTTAACGAGTGAGTTACAAAAATTTATTTCGAATGGAGGAAGTGTAGTGGTTTTCCCTAATCTAAAAGCAGATGTAGTTTCATACAATGCCGCATTTCAAAGCCTTCAATTACCTCAATTACAAAATTTAGATACGACTAACACTAAAACGCAAACGATTAATTTTGAGCAAGGATTATTTGAAGGAGTTTTCGAGAAAATTGACCAACGAATGGATTTGCCTCAAGTGTTTGAGCACTTTACGTTTAAACAAAACGTAAGTAATAATACACAAACTATAATTCAATTACAAAACGGTCAACCATTTTTAAGTCAGCATAATAGAGGTGCCGGAAAAATTTATTTATTTTCAATTCCATCTGATGATAAGGCATCCAATTTTTTAAAACACGCACTGTTTGTACCTACTATTTTAAAAATGGCGATACTGAGTTTAAAGCCAATGCCTATTTATTACACAACTGCAATTAACCAGGCTATTGGCGTTTCAGCATCATCAAACTTTTCTGATAACTCATTACACATTATTAAAACAGATAAAAAAGTAGATGTGATTCCGGAACACCGCATGATAAATAATGTAGTGCAATTATTTACACAAAATCAAATTACACAAGCCGGCTATTATTCTGTTGTTGAAAAAGACAGTGTTATAAAAAACTTAGCGTTTAATTATGATAGAAAAGAATCGGACATGAATTTTTTCAGTAATGAAGAGCTACAAAAACAAATTGACGAAAAAGGAATAAAGAATATGAGTATTATTAATGCTGATGAAAAAACAGTAGCTAACTCATTACAGGAAATAAACGACGGCAAAAAATTATGGAAACTATTTTTAATTTTAGCCCTCGTGTTTTTATTAAGTGAAATATTAATTATCAGATTATTTAAATAACAGATGAATCTATTAATCAAACAAGCAACAATTGTAGACACTACAAGTTCTTATAACGGAAAAGTAGTAGACCTATTAATTGAAAAAGGAATTATAACACAAATTAAAAAAAACATAGTTGCAGATAAAGGCATTAAAGTGATTGATGTTGAGGGCATGCACGTGTCGTGTGGGTGGTTTGATATGCAAGTTAATTTTTGTGACCCAGGTTATGAGCATAAAGAAACATTAGAAACAGGTTTGCGCGCTGCTGCTAAAGGTGGATTTACAGGCGTTGCTGTTATGAGTGGAACAAACCCTCCTTTACACAACAAAGCACAAATAGATTATGTGGTTAATCGCACGAAACAACATTTAGTTGAGGTTTATCCTATCGGAACGATTAGTCATAATCAAGAAGGAAAAGATTTATCGGAAATGTATGACATGCAATTATCTGGTGCTGTTGCCTATAGTGATTATAAAAAACCAATTAAAGATGCTGGTTTAATTTTAAGAGCGTTACAGTATTCTGCAAACATTAATAGTTTTATTATAGCGCATTGCGACGATAAGACAATTTCGCACGGAGGATTAATGAACGAAGGTGTTGTGTCTACAAAGCTTGGTTTAAAAGGAAGTCCAGCCTTGGCCGAAGAAATTATGTTGCAACGAAATATTCAAATTTTGGAATACACCGGAGGCAAAATGCACATACCAACCATTAGCACTAAAGGCAGCGTTGATTTAATGAAGAAAGCAAAAGCTAAAAAATTAAATATTACTTGTGGCGTTGCCGCGTATAATTTATTGCTGGATGAGAATGAAGTAGAAGGGTTTAACACACACTATAAAGTTAATCCCCCATTAAGAACAAAAGATGATTGCGAAGCCTTAAAAAAAGGGGTTGCAGATGGAACTGTTGATGTGATTGTGAGTGATCATAATCCACAAGACATAGAATGCAAAGATTTAGAATTTGACTTAGCAGATAATGGAATGGTTGGATTAGAAAGTTGTTTTGGTGTTATGTATACAGCGACTAATAATAAAATAGCTTTGGATAAAATGATTGAGGCCATTACAAAACAGCCGCGCGCTATATTAGGATTATCACAACCAACGATAAAAGAAGGGGTAGAGGCAAACTTAACCTTGTTTAATCCACATACTAAATACGTTTTCGAAAAAACACATCTTGTTTCGGCAAGTAAAAATTCGGGAATCATTGGTAAAGAATTACGTGGCTCTGTGATTGGGGTTATTAATAAAAACATGATTTTATAAATTAAAAACTAACTCCAATACTTGCACCAACCCAAAACTGAAAGTAATCAGGATGAAACCCAACAACATCTCTACTAAAAAGAATGGGTGTTAAGGCAGCTCTGATAAATAAACCATCGTCTTGCTTTTGGTAACGGTAGCCACAGCGCATGGTTCCAAACCAAATATTTTCCCATTTGTAATTTGCTGTATCACCTTGTGTTGGGTTGTAATTACGATGCATTGTAGTTCCTATCCCAAATTCTAAATGATGCGGATTAGGTAAGAGGATGAAATTATTTTCAAACACATAACGTTGTTCCATATAATAACCATTCATGTGAGGCGCAAAACCTCCACGCGCACTTAGTTTAATAGATTCCTTATATAAATATATTCTATCAAGGTTTAAGGAATATAAACCGGCATTACCAGCAAGCTCAATAAAGGCAGCGTTTTTAGCGGGCTTTGTATTATAATCACGAGGTGGTTTTAATACATACTCGGGTTCGGTTTGAGCTTGGGTAACGAGTCCTATGAATAGAAAAATATGTAAGATGAGTTTACTCAAATTGGTAATGTAGCTTGTTTATTGAAACGATTCATAAAATTTATAAGTTGAGGTTCAATGTTTTTTATATATAAATTACGTAAATATCCCAAAGAATGCCTAACGATTTATTGCTTTTTTCTTTACTTACCCAAACATGGGTTTCAAAGTAACATTATATGGAAAAAACAAAATATAAATAAAACTTATTATTAGTTTAACAAGATTTAATTTTGGAATACTACTCTAAAAATTCTTAAAAACAGCAAAACATATATTGTGTATTATTACTTTGGAAGTTTAGAAAAAAACATTAAAACGCATAGTATAATAAAGCGTTTATTTTTTGGTTTCAATAGGCTATAAGAATTGAGTTAAATATTTAAAAAAAGTATTTCTTTAAATATCGGAATGTATTTTATGAAGTTTCATATATACCAATTCTCCATTGGCTACAATTAACAGATATGGGAAAATAGATTTTTAATCACAACTCAAATTGGGTTTAAAAAACGAAGCTGTAAGAATTGGGATTTACACCTTTGCAATCTTTGAAGGCAAGGTGCCAAATTTTTTCTCGAAGGCTACGGTAAATTTCCCGATATTTTTATAACCTAAAATATCCGCTGTTTCGCCTACGCTTTTGTGGTGTATGGAAATTAAATCGTGAGCAAATAAAAGTTGTTTACCTAAGTAGTATTGATAAATCGAATCGCCAAAGTAATTTTTAAAATCAGTTTTAAGTTTGGCTGGTGATATATTTATTTCAGCAGCTAGGGTTTCTATACCTGGAAATTCGGTTAGCAAACAATCCTTTAATCGTTTCTCTACCTTATTAAATTTTATTAATAAATCAGGGTCAACATTAACTAAGCTATTATTTTTATTGTGCTGCACATCATAATTTTGCAATAGGTAATCCAGTGTGTTATTTACAAAATTATTTAACTCTAGATTTCTTTTTTCCCCATCCTCTATTTTAGCAATGTTTAATGCGTTTTCGATAAAATCAGAATGAATATTTGCATCGGGCCAAATACTATAGGTTGAATTTGAGTTTACAAACAAATTTAAATTACTCTTTAAATATTTATCGTTTGTAGCAACATTGTCATTTAACCATTTTTTAGACATGTACAAACCAGCAAACTGCATATTGGTTTTTTTGAAAATGATGTGATGAAGTTTATGATCCGGCTTAAGGAAGTTCCAAGCCCCAACCGAATAACTTAATCCACTTTGTAGCGCAATTTTTTTTTCGTTATTATGTTTAATTAAATTATATCCAAAACAATAATACTCATTTGGTTCAGTTTCATTCAAATATCCTACAAACTCCAAATTTGCTTTGCTATTTAAGAAACTTGTGTAAAACCATAAGCCCTCACTTATCTCAATGTAATAGGCATCGCATTCTACAAAGGGATTATTTGTACTTAACTTACATTTTTTTGGATCCCATTTTACAAAGGGAGTGTGTTTAAAACTTTGCACCATTGTGCTTGGTGAGTTAATCAAAACTGGTAATACGTAAAAACCCTTGCGGTATTTAAACATGTATTTTTTATAATCAGTCAAAAACTGTTTTATTATCCTTAGCATGGCGATAAATATATTAATTTGATTTTTAATTCAAACACAGTTTTAGCTTTTAGGGCAGATTTTGTTTTTGTTTAATATTTACTTTCACTCATAATTGAAAAAACAATATATTATGAAAACTAAATTACTCCTAACACTTAGCGCATTACTATTGTTTGCAATCAGTAACAAAAATTTTGCGCAACTTCTTCCTTTTGAATCAACGCATCCAGCTCCAACAGTTGTTCCCACGGGAGGTTTTAAAACTGCTTATTATGATAAGTGTACTGGTATTTTAAATGTTACTATGCAAACATCTTGGGATAATACAAACATTTTTCCAATTTATGCTGCTTTTGTATATATAAAAATAGGTAGTACTTGGCAAAATATGATGACGATTAGAGGCGAGGACTCTAAAGATGATATTGGCTTTTTACAGAATTGTGGAGCAGGGATTACTTCTGGTAGTGGATACACTGCTGTATTTAATCCACCTTATGATGCTATTGTGTCTGCCGCTACTTTTACACCGTGTAATTTTAATTCTCCGCCATTCAGAAATGATGCTGAAGCGGTTGAGACAGGACACGTAAAACGTAGAGTTGGATACTATAATGGTGCTTTTAACCAAGGATCATGGTTTAGTTATGAAGATGAAGGAATTTGTGACACTTATTCAACTATCAATTCAGATTTTATACAAAACAAAATTGAGTTTACTCCTTATTATGGTGCGCCAAATAACAATACTGGCGATGCTTCAGGTATAGGTGCAAATCTTTTACCCATTTCTGTTTATCCATCTTCTCTTTCAGGAGCTTGGGGTCTTCAATTTGGAATCGCCAATATACCTCAAGCGGCTATTGTAGGTAATAATGTACAAATTAGAGTATATGTAAATTATAGAAACAATGACGCAGAGTGGGACGATGCATCAAATGCAAATAATAAGTACGAAACATATCAATATTCTGTAGCTATTCAGGTGCCTGATGCTCCAGTAGGTTTAACCGCTTCTACCAATCAATGTAATCAAGTTACATTAAATTGGTCTAACTCGTCACAAACTTGGTCAGGGGCTTTAAATTGCATAAATACTCAACTATACAACAATGTTATTTATAGAAATGGTGTTAAAATAGGAATGGTTGCAGGAAACGCTACAAGTTACATAGATGCTTCAGGAACACCAACAACCAATGTATTTGGGATAGGGCAGACTTATCAGTACTCGGTTAAAACAATTTTATGGAACGAAGGCAATAAAAGTTTTAGACAAAGTAATAATTCTAACATAGCAACGGGTAGTATGAAAATGCCTCCTCAAATCGCCACTAATTTTACAGCTAGTGAAAATAAGTGTAATGGTACTATTGTTTTAAACTGGAATCAAGATGCAACAAATTTAGATCATTTCGATTTATGGTATAGTAATGGTGGACCAACTGTTTTTACAACAAGTTTATCTGCAAGTGCAAGAGCTTATACTTTTCCAACTCCTAGAGGTGTTTTAACAGGCTTTGATTTTTATTCCCTTAATAGCTGTGGGTATGGTCCAAGTGGATATGCTTTTGTACAAGGTATTTCTCCAGTAGATCCAGCCATGGCGACCAATGTTGTTGCAACAAAAAACGCAAGTAATACTGCCATTAATGTTACCTGGAATGATAATGCCACTAACGAAACTAAATACGAAATTGTAAGAACTGATGATATAGGAAATACCATACTTACTCAGGTAAACGCCAATCAAACATCTTATATTGATGCTGCTGCTGCGTCTTGCCGTGTATATAATTATAAGATAAGAGTGTATAATGATTGTGTATTAAGTGGTATTACATCTACCTCTCAAGATACAGCAACTTTACCTCCACCAAATTTGAATAATACGTTTGATGCAACTCATAAAATAACAGCTAGTAAAGGTTATTTTAGTAACCGAGTGGAGTTAAGCTGGAGTAATAATAATGGCTTAAATATCGACATCTTTAAAATTTACCGTAAACAATTAGGTACAACCTTAGATTCTGTTCAAATTGCTGCACCAAATGCAGGTTCTGGTTTATATGTAGATAATACAGCCGATGCGCGCGTTTTTTACCGCTACACAATTGTTGGTGTAAAAAGCTGTAACGGAGTTGATTTATCTACTAATATTAGTTCTGATATTGGTTTCCGTAACCCAACTGGGTTAGTTAGTGGGCATATTGAATATAATGGAGGCACAGCAGTAAATGGCGCAAAAGTGTTTGTGCAACAAAGTGGCTCAACCATTGCTGGTAACTCCTTAAAGTTTAGCCCTACTGGTACTATGTCAATTGCAGATGGAGTAAAAATTGAACCAGGAGCACAAATGCGTTGTGAATTTTGGTATAAACCAACAACTGCTGCAACTGGTAATATAATAAATAAAGCCAATGCCTTTAGTTTTGGTTACAATGGCACAAGTTGGGTTGCAGGTATTTATACAGGTGGTACGCAAAAAACAGTAATTGTTCCAGCAACATATACTAATGCAATAACTGTAACAACTACAAATACTGCAATAAGCACTCAAACCATTAATCCTGGTTATATTACCAATACTATTGTAACGTCATATACTACAGTTCCAAACAGAACTGTTACTGCGGTAACAACAGTAACAAATGTTGCATCAAATTATACTTTAACAACTATTACAACATCGGTTACAGCAAGTAGCACTACTAGTACAACTGTTAATAATAATCAATGGCAACATGTTGCATTAGTTTATAACGGAAGTAGTTTTAAAACGTTTATTGATGGTAAGCTAAGAGGAACAATTGCAGCAACTGGTAATATTGATGACACTAATACTAATTTAGTATTTGGCGACGCTGCATCTGATTTTTATTTAGATGAATTCCGTTTAATAGGCCAATCTCAGTCTGATTCAATTATTACGTTTGATGCTAATAGAATTATGAATGGTGATGAAACAGGCTTTAAGTGTAACTTACATTTTAATGAAAATGTAGGAACGTCTGCTTATGATGTTTCTAAAGTTGGTAATTTTTTTAACGAAAATCATGCTGTATTTACTAGTACTAATGTAGCATGGAGTTCAGATATACCAACTAATGCTCAATTAGGTTACGTTGGAATAACTAACAATTTAGGAAATTATATTGTTACTGGAATTCAATATCTAGGTTCGGGCGAAAATTTTAATTTAGTACCTAATTATCAAACACATTCATTCTCTCCAAGTTCACGTTCTGTATATATTGGAGATGGAACCAATGTATTTAATAATCAGGATTTCTTAGATATATCATCTTTCCCTGTAACAGGAACTTTGTTTTATAAAGGTACAACCTGTCCAGTACCAAATGCTGGCATTAAATTAGATGGATTACCATTAATATCAAACGGACAACAAGCTGTTACCAGCTCATCTGGAACATTTAGTGTTTCAATTCCAATAGGTAACCATTATGTTTCTGTAGATTTATTTAACCACACTATGGAAGTAGGACGTTATCCTGCTACGGGAACATATAATTTTCAGGCTCCTGTTTCAGGTGTAGAATTAATAGATAGTACAAAACGAATTCTTGTTGGAAGAGTAGTTGGGGGCTTAATAGAAGCTAATAAAGCACCAGGTATGGGACGATCAAAAAACAATATTGGTAAAGCGAAATTAATATTAGTATCTCCAATTACTGGCACACCATGCTTTACAGTTGCAGTAATAACTAATAGCCTTACCGGTGAATATAAATTGAGTATTCCTCCATTAGATTATCGTGTAGATTCGGCTTATGTTATTACAAATTCAGTAACAATAAGCAAAACAAAATTAAGTAACACAAACAAAGTAATTAATTTAACAAATGTTGTTATTCAACCTACGGTTATTGATACATTGAAAAATTCATTTGGCGGTGTAGTTAGGGTAGATTCAACTATCTTTCATAAAAGATTAGATTTTGTTTATCGTTCTTCCCCAGAAATAAACGTTACAAGACCAGATAATTCCAAATTTATTGGAGAAGATTCATTATCTTTTAGTGGAAACAAATTTATTATACGACCTACAACTATAGCACCTGATGATTGGGGATTATTTGGTTACCCTGTATTTGCACAAGGTAAAGACTATACATTAAAGGTACATGCTAGTGAAATATACATTAATAATGATAATACAAAAAAAGATACGGTATTATTAAATGGAAATGTAGTAATAACAAATGATTTAGTGGATGGCACGGATCCAAATCCGTCAGTTGAATTAAATTCAGGAATAGCTACTTATTCATTTAATTGTGGGGCGCCAAATACATCTTCAAATTCGGCAACTCCTAATTTAAGTTATACAAAAGATATGCAAATAGTTGTTGTGCCTGATGGAGCAGCTTCTGTATCATGGGAACCTAATACAACTTATTCACCTTCAAATCCAAATTATCATGGCTTTGTTATAGGTCGCCGAGTTACAGGAACAGGTGTTGCCACTCAAGGCCCAGAAAAAGTTGATTTTATTTTAAGAGACCCTCCCGGTTCAGGAAGTTCGGCATCATGGACATCAAGCCATTCTCAAACATATACTAATGACTTTTCATTAAACCTTTCTGCAGGCGCAGAACTTTCCACAGAGTTAACTGTGGGAACAAAAGGATCTGTTGGTATTGGAGTAGAAACAGACTTTGATAATGAGGAATCTGTTGCATTAGGATTATCTACTTCTATTTCTGGAGGTTTTACCAGAGGTTTTTCAGAAACGGTAACTAGTTCTTATGCAGTTTCTACTCGCGATGATGCAGATAATGTTGGCGCTCCAGCAGACATTTTTATTGGTCGCTCACGTAATTGGTATGTAGGACCAACTTCAAATATCGAATTACAAGACAACGCGAAATGTTTAATTTCCGGGCAATGTTTTGGGCCTTCTGTTAATGGAAAAAAATTAGCAAAAGTACCAGGATATGCAATTGCACCTGGAGAAACTAAAACACGTTTTTCTTATACCCAAAATGAAATTGAAAATGTTGTGATTCCTTCTTTAGTGAGTTTACGTAATAATATTATGCTAAACAGTTCAAGTTATCAAGTAATAGCAGCAAGTACTCATTCCTTATTTGGCTCAAATAATGATGATCCATTATGGGCAACACCATCATCAACAACTCCTGCTGTTTATGATGCAGCAGATACAACTGGATTGTCATATATTTTCAGAGGTAGATATGTTAACAAGCAAGATACTGTTAGGGCCTTAAACACTCAAATTTCTCTATGGAAACAAGCATTAGCCCAAAACGAAAGGGAAAAAATAGAATGTTTAAATAATGCATCATTTTTATTGGATAATTTCACGCTTGGTTCAGCTATTGTCACTAATGCTTATGAATCAAGTACCGAAGATAGTTGGGTTGGTCGTTGGGAGCTTTCGTTTACTGAAAGTTTCAACTCTACTTTTGGTATCGATATTGGTGGTAATGGTATAGGAATTGAAGCTTCTGCTTCAATTACTGAAACTACAAATGGAGAGCATGGTAATATAACATCTAATGCAAACGCGTTAGAATACACCTTAACTGATGGTGACCCAGGAGATATAATGAGTGTGGATGTATTTAAAACTGCTACTGGTAATGTATTTATTACACGAGGCGGGCAAACAATGTGCCCGTATGAAGATGCTGTAGTTTGTCATTATTATAACTCTTCAGCTCCTGATGCTTGGATTGGTTCTCATACCTACAATGCAAATGGTTTTTCAACAATAGCTAATGCAACCGTTCAGCGTGAGATGCCAGAAATTTCAATTACACCTGCTGTTCAATACAACATTCCATCTAATCAACCTGCCGTATATCAATTAGTACTAACTAACCAAAGTCCATTAACTGTAAATAATGACATTGATTTACAAGTTAGAGTTGATGGAGCAAATAATCCTTATGGTGCGGTTTGTAAAATAGACGGACAAAATGCAGATAATGTTTATACTATACCAAGTGGTGGCTCGTTAATAAAAACATTAACTATTGAACGTGGACCAATTGAAATTAATTATGATAGTTTAATGGTTATTTTTTCATCAGCTTGTAGCGCTGATATTGCAGATACAGCTTATGTAAGCGTTCATTTTATTCCTACTTGTACTGATTTAAATATTACAGCTCCAACGGATAACTTTATTATTAATAATTCAAACAATAGTTTGTCAAATATTATCATTGAAGATTATAATTATAATTATGGCGCAGCAGCAAACTCAAGTACAGTAACAGGCGCAGCCCATCCTTATTTTGGTTTTGAAAAAATCGGTTTTGAATTTAAACCAGCTAATAGTAGTCAATGGTTACAGGTACAAGATTTTTTTAAATATCCAACAGCTGTTGGTTCTAATACTGCTTTTCCAATACCACAAGGTCAAGTGTATACTCAATACCAATGGACTGTAACCACTCAAAGTTATGCTGATGGTAACTATGAGCTACGCTCAAAATCATATTGCTATAATAAAGATGGAACTTACGCAACTATTTATTCACCAGTATTACAAGGTGTAATGGATAGAGTAAACCCAGCGCCATTTGGCACACCAAGCCCTGGCGATGGAATATTAGACCCTAATGATGATATTAGTATACAATTTAATGAACCAATAGATATTAGTAGTTTAAATTATGCGCCTATATCTAATCCTAATTCTACATTTGATATTAGAGGGGTGTTAAACGGAACAGCTCTTCGCCACAGCGAAAGTTTAAATTTTGATGGCACAGCTGATTATGCCGAAGTTACAGGCGGTGCAAGTATACAAAAGCGTTCGTTCACATTTGAGTTCTGGGCCAAGTTCAATTCAACAGGTGCAGAGCAAACAGTTATTAGTCAAGGAACGGATCCCGTACAAAAAATGAGTATTGGTTTTGACGCAGCTAACAGATTAAAATTTGCGTTAGGCACTCAAATTGCATTATCTACAAATCCAATTACGCTTCCAACAGATTGGCATCATTATGCAATAGTACATGATTATGTAAATGCTGACGTAAGTTTATTTGTAGATGGAAGTTTAGCAGGAACCAATAATAATTTTATTGTAGATTATACAGGCTCAGGCAAACTTGGTTTTGGTAAAGATATACAAGCAAACAATAAATTTTTTAACGGTAACATACACGAAGTGCGCATGTGGAGTAAAGCCCGCAATATTTCGGAAATTACCGTAACCATGAACAAATCATTAAGCCGTAACCAAAGTGGATTAGTATATAACTGGAAAATGGATGAAGCTGACGGAACTGTTGCAAGCGATGATATTAGAAGCAGAAATGCAGATATTTATGGCGCAACTTGGGAAGTAAATCCGAACGGTAACGCAGTACAATTAGATGGCGTTGATGATAATATCAAAGTAAGCTCAGGTAACATTGCTATTAATAAAGAAATGGATTTTACTTTAGAATTTTGGTTTAACTCAACACAAACAAGTGTATCTACTTTATTTAGTAATGGCGCAGGCGTGGCAAACACAGCTGATAGCACAACTGCTTGGACGATACAAAAAGATGCTACTGGTAAAATACACGTTTACCATAAAGGCTTAGATTTTGTTGCAGCAACAACAAATTACTTTGATGGCAAATGGCATCACTTTGCTTTAGTGATGAATCGTTCAGCTAACTTATCGTCATACGTTGATGGCACTTTACAAAACTCCGTTCAAGGATTAAGCTTTGATAATTTAGCAGGTTCAAATATGTACTTAGGTGCTAAGGCAACTGTTGCTGGTGCATTGGTAACACTAAGCGATTACTATAATGGTAAAATGGATGAGTTCCGTTTATGGAGCACAGCACGTAAAACGGAACAAGTAAAACGTGATAAACAAAACCGAATGTTAGGTAATGAACAAGGGTTGTTAGCTTATACACCTTTTGAAAATTATGCGGTTGTGTTAGGAACACCATCATTAACACCAACGTTTAATAATCAATCGTTAACGCCATCCATTACGGTTACAGCTCAAAACGGAGCCAATTTAATAACACAAACACCAACTATTAAATTGCCTCGCCCAATTCAATCTGTAAATTACACATGGGCTTTAAATAATGATAAAATTATTTTAACTACTAACACGCCTCCAGCAGAGTTAGAAAATGTAACACTTGATATTACTGTTCAAAATGCTTACGACATGCGTGGTAATAAAATGCAGTCGCCAAAAACTTGGATAGCATACATAAACAAAAACCAAGTAAAATGGCAAGATGATGAATTTAACTTTGATAAAACAGTGGATAGCGTGATTACTTTTGTAGCGCCGATTGTGAATTCAGGTGGTGCGCAAAAAGCCTTTACAATTGGCGGTTTACCAAGCTGGATGACAGCAAGTGCAACAAGTGGTGTTATTGCTCCAAACAGTACAAAAAATATTTCGTTTACAATACCAGGCGGTCAAAGCGTTGGTGAATACAATGCCGAAGTAACCGTTACAACTGATTTTGGTTTTGATGAAGTATTACGTATTAATGAAAAAGTACATGGCATAACTCCAACATGGACAGTTAACACTGCTAACTTCCAATACCAAATGAATATTTTTGGCCAGTTAAAATTAGATGGTGTAATCGCAACCAACGTTGATAGTAAAATTGCAGCCATGTGTAACGGCCAAGTGCGTGGCGTAGCTAATTTACAATACGTGCAAGCTTACGATAGATACGAAGCCTTTTTAAATGTGTACAGTAATAATACAGCTACACAAGATTCTATCTATTTTAATATTTTTGATGCAAGCACAGGTTTAACTTTTGTAACCGTTGACTCATCATTAAAATTTGTAGATAATGCTGTAATAGGAACAATTTCTAACCCACGTACGTTCTCTGCAAATACAGAAATAGCACGTGATATTAATTTAAATACAGGTTGGACATGGGTGTCATTCCCATTAAAATCTAATAAATTGAAAAACTCTAATTGGTTAATGACAACTGTTAACGCAACAACAGGCGACGTATCTAACGGATTAGAATTTTACGATCAATATGATTCTGGTTTTGGATGGACAGATAATTTCTTTACAAACGGGGGTTATAAAAACAACCAATCGTACAAAATAAAATTAGCCCATGCAGATACTTTAGTACATATTGGTGCACGCTTAAATCCTGATTCTCTTGAAGCAAGAATAAGTACGGTACCAGGTTGGAACTGGGTTGGATTTGTAGCGAGTAAAAACTTACCGGTTAACGAAGCCTTAAGTAATTACAACGCCACAACAGGCGATTTAATTAAGAGTCAGTATCAATTTGCTTACTACGATAACTTAACAGGTTGGACAGGAAGTTTAACGAACATGAAACCAACGTTAGGCTACATGTTAAAATCTAGTACAACAAGTACGTTTAGTTATCCGTTATCAGGATTCATAGGTGCACGTATGATGCAAGCTGATGAAAACATCAAAGGACAAAAAACAACACAAGATGTATTTGCCTTTACGCCCGAGCAATATAGCAATACGATGTCGGCAATTATTAATGGCAACATTTGTATAGATGCTTTAAATAATGGTAATGTAGCTGTTGGCGCCTTTGATGCAAACAATAACTTGCGCGGTTTTGCTTACCCAACTATTACAAATAACACACATAAGTTTTATGTAACGTTGTATAGTAATACTAGTGGCGAATTGTTAAACATTAAATACTTTAACACTACTGATGGTTTAATAATGCCAAGTGATAAAGCTATTACATTTAATGCCGATGCTTTAGTTGGAACACCAACAACACCAATTAATGCTAATGTAAATGATAGTTTAGCTTGCCATATTGTTGAAGTAACAACAGGCGTAAATGAATTAGATAACACAACAAACATGAGTGTATATCCTAATCCGTTTAGTGATAATATCAATATTAACTTTAACAAAGCAGTGTCTGCAAAAATTGAATTAGTTGATATGTTAGGCAAAGTGGTTTACTCATCAAGTTTTAAAAACAAAAAAGAGTTTACACTTCAAACAGAGATGCAGAAAAATTCAATTAGTGCTGGTATGTATTACATCCGCTTAACAGGCGATGTGAATGAGCAAATAAAAGTGATTAAAACTAAATAATAAGAAGAAGCCTCCCATAGGGAGGCTTCTTTAAACTAATTAAAGCGTAATAAAATTATCAGAAAACCACTTATGAAACTATTAAAATCTCTACTACGCTCTAAAAGCCTCCCCTTCGGGGAGGTTGGAGGGGCTTTTTTTCTTCTCTTATTTACAATTAACATGTCGGCACAAGCTCCCGCTTCATGGACAGTTTCTGCGGCTTCGTTTCAGTATCAAATGACGATTACATCAAAAGCTAACGAAGCTTGTGTAAATTTAGCAGACCCTAATAACTATATTGCAGCCTTTGTTGGAACACAATGTAGGGGCGTTGTAAAAACAAACACTTCTTTTAATGCAGATAAATTAGGGTTGTTAGTTGTTCGTAGCAACATTAGTAATGGTGAAAAAGTTTCTTTTCAAATTTATAACTCCGTAACAAACGCTGTAATTAATGTGTTAGATTCTGTAATATTTACACAAGGTAATACTGTTGGTACCTTAGGAAATCCGTTTATGATGTATACAAATCATGCACCAACTGATATTGCTATATCAACATACACCATTGCCGAAAACGCTTTATTAGCAAGTGTTATTGCCAGTTTAACTGCAATCGATGTGGATGCAGGAACAGCGTTTACGTATTCGTTAACAGCATTACAGCCCGAAAACACGCAGTTTGCAATAAGTGGAGGTAACTTAACTACTAATTTTAATTTTGATTACGAAACCGATTCTATTAAAATAGTTAATTTACAAGTAGATGATAACGGCGGTTGTAAGTATACCGAAACCTTTACATTACAAGTAGCAAATTTAAACGAAGCGCCAACCGCTTTAACTTTTACATCACCTGTTATTTTTGATCATCAACAAGCGGGTAGTTATATGGGGCAATTTAAAACAACCGACCCAGATTTAAATGACACACACACCTATACATTAGTAGCCGGAGCAGGTGATACAGACAATGCTCAGTTTTATGTAGGCAATGATAGTTTATATAATGTAAGCGCCATTGATTACATCCTACAATCTGTGTATTACATCAGAGCACGCTCAACCGATGCTGGTGGTTTATTTATTGAAAACACTTTTACCATCAATGTATCTAATGTAAACGATGCGCCAACCGATTTAGCCCTAAGTAATTATTTAGTCGATGAAAACTTACCAACAGCTACTTTTATTGGAACACTTTCTGTTACCGATGCTGATTTACCAGCTGATAGTCATACACTTACATTGGTTGCAGGCGTTGGAGGTATTGATAATAGTAAAGTGGCAATTGTAGGTAATACACTACAAACTACAGCGGCTTATAACTTCGAGCAAAAAGATTCGTTATTTATTAGGATACAAGCCAAGGATTTAGCAGGTGCTACTTATGTTGAAACTTTTACCATAGTAGTAAATGATATTAATGAAATACCTACAAACATTGCCATTACAAACACTACTGTTTTAGAGGGCTTGCCAATTAACACAACCGTTGGTACGTTTACAACGAGTGATGAAGATTTTAACTCATCTCATACGTATAGTTTAGTGGTTGGTTTAGGAGATACAGATAATGCCTTATTTGCAATAAACACTAAAACTTTAGCTACAGCTGCTACGTATAGTTTTACAAATCAAACATACTCTATAAGAGTTAGAACTACCGATGCAGGCAGTTTATTTTTCGAAAAAATAATTTTAATTGCTATAAGAGACAGTAACTATGTACCAACAGATATTATTTCATCTATTAATAACTTTAATGAGAATATTGCTTTAGCAACTCCAGTTACAACGCTAACTACCATTGATATTGATGCAACTGATACACACACCTTATCGTTTGTTCCGGTTATCACTAACAGTGATAGTACTTATTTTAAAATCATTGGTAATACTTTGGTAACGGATTCACTTGTAAATTTTGAAAAGAAAAACATATATAAGGTACGTATCAAAAGTACTGACCCTGCGGGCGCATCAGTTATTAAAAATTTTACACTAACCGTAAACGATTTAAACGAAACGCCAACAGCTATTGCTATAACAAACACAACCGTTTTAGAAGGCTTACCAATTAATACAAGCGTTGGTACATTTACAACCACTGACGAAGATTTTAACTCGACCTTTACATACAGTTTAGCAACAGGATTAGGGGATGCAGATAATGCGCTGTTTGCTATTAGTAATAACACCTTAGTATCTAATGCAACGTATAGTTTCACTAATCAAGTCTATTCTATCAGAGTAAGATCAACAGATAATGGCGGCTTGTTTTTTGAGAAAATTTATGCTATTGCAGTACGTGACAGTAACTATGTACCAACTGATATTACATCATCAATAAATAGCTTTGATGAAAACATTGCGCTAGCAACTCCAATTACAACATTAACAACAGTTGATTATGATTCACAAGATACACATACTTTAACTTTGGTTAGTGGCGCAGGTTCATCTGATAACACATACTTTAAAGTGCTTAATAATACCTTAATTACAGATTCGCTTATTAACTTCGAAAAGAAAAATGTGTTTTTTGTTCGATTAAAAAGTACTGATCCAGGTAATGCCTCTGTTACAAAAACATTTACATTAAATGCAAATGATATTAACGAAGCGCCAAACAATATATCTTTATCTGGCGATAGTATCATCGAACTTGCTCCTATTAATACTGCCATTGGAACGTTTACAAGTGCGGATGAAGATGCTGGCGCAACACACTCTTATTCTTTAGTTACAGGAACAGGTGATACAGATAATGCCTTGTTTGCGTTAACTGGCAATCAATTAGTATCTAATGCAAGTTATATGTTTAGCGGACAATTTTACAGTATCCGTATTCGTAGTACCGACAATGGTGGTTTAACTTTTGAAAAAGTATTTTCTATAAAAATATTAAACTTAAACGAAGCGCCAAGCGATATTATTTTGGATACAACATTTGTTAATGAAGATAACGAAGCACTGTTTCATATATCTAAAATTCGTTCAGTTGATTTTGATAATCCAGATTCATTTACCTATAGTTTAGTTTCAGGCGCTGGCGATACCGACAATACTGAGTTTACCATTGTTAATGATAATTTAATCATAAAAGAAAAAACAAATTACGATGTAAAAGACGCATACTCTATCCGATTAAAATCAAAAGATATCGGCGGCCTAAGTGTTGAAAAAGCATTTGTAATAACAGTAAACGACATTATTGGTAATTCAATTCCGTTACCATCAGCAAATTATATATCACCTAATGGTGATGGAAAAAATGATACGTGGAAAATAGATAATGTAGAAATTTATAAAGATTTCTCATTACAAATTTTTGATCAGTTTGGTCAAGTAATTTATGATGTTCCAAATAATTATAACAATGAGTTTGATGGCAAATACAAAGGTAACGCTTTACCAACTGGCAATTACTACTATGTATTTAAAAACGACAAAAAAATATTTAAAGGAAACATTACTGTAGTAAACTAATTTATTTTTGAAACTAAAACTATGAAAAAAAACATTTTATATATAATTCTATCACTTGGTATCGTTTCCAAAATAAACGCTCAGGTTGTATCTTACGATTTTTACACTTTTCGCTTAAACAATATGTTTAACGTAAACCCCGCTTATGCCGGTAAAGGCGAAGGAATAAATGCTGTGTTAAGTGCTCAATCGCAAAACAAAGGAGTGACCTATGCAAACAAAAACTTCATGCTCGGGCTTTACTCTAAAGTATCGAGCAAACAAGCTTTGGGTGGGCGTTTAATTTCAGATACACGTGGCGCTTTTCAAATCTTAAAAGCAGATTTATCTTATGCCTACATTGCAAAAATAGAAGAGCAATCTAGTTTGTCTTTAGGTTTATCAGCAGGTATTTTAAGTAATAATATGGTACTTAGTCGTATCGAAAATTATCAATCACTTGACCAAACAGATCCTACATTAACAAAATCTTATTATAATACGACACAATTTGCAGCAGGCGCAGGGTTGTTATATAACTACAAGGCGTTAGATGTTAGTTTATCTTTACCTCATATTTTAACTACCAACGAACCTTTAAATGGTTATGTGAATGCCGCAGTTTTTTATACCATTAAAGCTGGGACTAATTTTAAAGTAACACCATGGGTATGTTACCAAAATATTCCGGTTACAAAAAGCATTACATCTTTACAAGTTAAAACTATGTTTAAAGATATGGTTTGGTTGCAAGCAGGATATCAAACTAACAAAACAATTAGTGCTATGTTTGGAGTTACCATTGAAAACTTAAGTTTAGGGTATGGATTTAGATTTAGTAATAAGCAATTTAATACAGTCAGCGCTGGATCACATGAAGTAACCTTTGCATTTAAAATCCCTCAACGTAGTAAGGTGGCTAATAACCCTATTGCTGATAATGCTTCTTTAAACGATATTGTAGCACGCTTAGATAAATTAGCTAAACAAGATGTAACAGCTAAAAATCGCGAAAGTATTAAAGCAGAACTCGAAAAAATTAAAGCGTTATTACAAAAAGCAGAGGTGGATAATTCTACTCCTGAAAAAACTCAAGAAGTATCAAAACAATTAATTACTATTGACGAAAAATTGAAAGTAATTGAAAATAAATTGTTGAATTAATGAGAAAAATAACTTTATCATACATCTTATTTATTGCTGTAAATAATTACGCGCAAACTAATGATAGCCTTGCTCTTAAAAATAAAGAGTTGATAGATCAGTTAAAAAATCGTATTACAACTATTGATAATATTGGTAATGGTAACAACTCCTATCAGAAACAAATAGATGAGTTAAAAATTGAGATGCGTCGTCAAAACGATTCGATAAATAAACTCCTAGGAATTATTAACGATTTAAAAAAACACGCCAATTCATCGGTTAGTATTAACTCTAAATCATCTAAAACAACCAACTTTAAAATTAATGATAATAATGAGTTTACAGCTTTAAACTATAACTCGTTAAATGATGCAGATTATAATAAAGCATTGGTTTCGGATGTTGATTTTGCGACTTATAAAGATGCTTGCAATTGCACACCACTTTTATACAAACCTTACGAAACCAAATTAACTTTTAAAGAAATTGATGAGTTAAACATTCTTATTAAATCGTTTGAAGCTACACCTAATACAAAAATTATTATTAACGGCCATGCTGATAAATCTGGCGACGAAACAAAAAACATTGCGTTATCTAAACAACGTGCCGAAAACTTGAAAAAATATTTAATCATCGCTTCTGATAAAATTAAAGCAAACGATATTATTTTAGAATATTTCGGTAGCGAAAAACCAATTTCAGATCTTCCTAGGAATAAACAGTTTTTAAATAGACGTACCGAAATTTTATTAAAATAATATTTTCTTATTTATATCAAGGTTTTTTCCAAATAAACTAGCGATTTAATTTTAATAAAAAACACGTAATAGTATATTACGTGTTTTTTGGTTTTTTAAATAGTACGTAAACACAGTTATCATGTTGTGATGATAAGTTTCGAGTTATGTTCTCGACTACGCTCGAACTGACAGACCACGAAGTTTTAAATGATAAAAAAGAAACTATAATATTTTACAAGCTACTAAATTATCTTCGCCCCATGTTTTTAGTTCTTCTTCGCTCCATAAGCTTGGAAAGAAAACACGACGTTGGTATTTTGGATGCATGTATTTTTTCCAATCGCTACCACCAGTTGCTTCGGCTTTTTTAGGACCACTCTCTAAATATTTTTCGGCAGCATTGTAGTGGGCCATTACCCAACGTACATTAACTGTATGATCGTAATGACGCATTGCGTTTTTTAAACCAATATCTTCTTTAACATCCGTTGGTAATGCTTTGTAGAGGGTATACATATTACATGTATTGTATTTTTCCATTTCGCCTAAAAAAAACTTCTTGTATTTTTTTTCGAAGTTAGCTAATAGCGCTGATTTTTTTCCTGTTTTATGATCTTTCCCAGCTGCTTGCCAATATAGGTTTTCAAGCGCGTGCTCTAAAGGTGTGTTTCTATCAATCGTGGCTCTAAATCTAAAATCAATTAAGTTAATTAACTCTGTTGATGCAAATTCTATTAAGCGGTATTGCGCACTCTGAAAGCCACTTGCGGGCGTTAGTGTGTTTCTAAATTTCATGTATTGCTCAACCTCCATACCATCTTGCATAATGGTAAACGATGATGCCAACATATCAAAGTAACGACTCACGCGATACAAGCGCTCTGAGAAAAATGTAGCGGTGATATTCTCCTTTTCAGTTACTTGCCCAATTTCCCATAACATCATTTTAAATAGCAATTCATTTATTTGATGATACATGATAAAAACCATTTCATCAGGCAAGGTTGTACGTTGAATTTGCAAACTCAACAATGCATCCGTTTGTATATAATCCCAATAAGTAATCGGATTTGCCCACACCAAGCCTTCTAAATGTGTATCAGTGTTCTGACCCATCGCTTCAAACTTTTCGTTTAAGCGACCAATTAATGATTCTTGTTTTTCTGTCATAGTAATATCTTTATGCGTTAACGCTTGCTTTAAAATGTGTATGAATTAGTTCATCTATTTGTTCGATAGATGTTTTATCAGTAATGTTATTATCTGCAATCATTTTTTTAATCATCGTTTCTTGTGCTAATCCTTTACTCCACGCTACTTGATATTCGATGTCACTAAAAGAAACCATAGAGTATAAAGGAAAATAATTTTCTTTATACAACTCATTCATCCTGCGCTCAATTTTTTGTTGTAATAAAAATAAAGGGTCGGCTACTTTATCACGCATCACAATATAATTATGTACTGATAAATCTTGTACCGCATCACCGTTAGGTTTGCGAGTTGTTTCAAACTCTTTAAACACAGCTTCCCAGTTTTCGTTATGTTTTTGCATTAAACGCCACATTTCTGTGCAGTCTTCAAAACCAGCATTCATCCCTTGTCCATAAAACGGAACAGTGGCGTGAGCAGCATCACCCATTAAAATTGTTTTACCATGTGCCCAAGGGAAACAACGGATTATTGCTAAAGATGATAAGGGATGACTTTCCCATTCATCAGCTATGTTTGGCATCATCTCAAAAAAATCGGGGAATGTTGTTTTGAAAAAACTTTCTACTTTTTCTTTAGATGTTAAACTATTGAAACAATTTTTATCACCGTCAAAAGGCATAAATAATGTACAAGTATATGAGCCATCAAAATTTGGTAAGGCAATTAACATAAAACGACCACGAGGCCAAATGTGCAATGAGTTCTTACCCAATTTATGAGTGCCATCTGCATTTGCTGGCAATAAAATTTCGCGGTAACCATCTTCAATAAAGTTTTGACTAAAACTAAAGCGATCTGTTTTTTGTATAGAATTGTAACGTATGGCAGAAAAAGCCCCATCGGTTGCAAATACAACGTCAGATTTCACTTCAGATAATTTTCCTGTTTGTGTGTTTTTTAAATAAACAATCCCATTTTTTAAATCGGCATTAACGCATTCTTCATTAAATAAAATCTCAGTGCTACCACTCTTTTCAGCAATGGTCATTAGCTTGGCATTTATTTCTCCACGCGATACAGAGTAAATAGCTTGATCATTAATGCCGTAAGGCTGATACGTTGTGTTACCGCTCATATCGTGCATGGTGCGGCCATACATAGGAATAGCAATCTCTCTAATTTGATCACCAATACCAATCGTATCTAGGGCTTTCCAGCCACGAAATGACATCGCTAAGTTAATAGATTTGCCGGCGGACATCGTTGCTAAACGCATATCAGCTCTTCGCTCAATAATTTTTACGTTATAACCTGCTTTGGTTAAATATACAGCCCACAACGAGCCTACTAATCCTGATCCTACAATGGTTGCTTGTTTCATACTGATAGTACAATTTTAAGTTACCAATATAGTTAAAAAACGGAAATGATAGTAAGACTTTTATCATATTTTAAGACTCCCACAATAGGATTAGTGAGATGCTATTTTGCTACTGCAAAGCATCAGCAACGGTAAATGTACTGCCGCCCACCAAAATTAAATCGCCCGCTTTGGCTTGTTTTTTTGCTTTGGTTAAGGCCTCGGCTACTGTTTTATAAGTAGTGCCTTGTAGTCCTGCTTTTTTTGCCTTGTCTGCTAATTCATGTTCATCTAAAGCACGCGGAATAGATGCTTTGCAAAAATAATAGACAGCATCTTTGGGAAGTAGTTTTAAAATTTTTGTAATGTCTTTATCATTTACTACTCCTAATACAAAATGAAGTTGCTTGTATGTATAGCGTTTAATGTTTTCTAAAACTTCTTTTATACCATCTTCGTTGTGTCCGGTATCGGCAATTACTAAGGGTTTTTCGCTGAGGGTTTGCCAACGACCTTGTAAGCCAGTTAGTTTTTGTATTTGTTTTAAGGCAGAATTTACAGCCTTGTCTTCAATTAAAAATCCTTTTTGTTTTAGAATATGAATCGTGTTTAAAACACCCAACACATTTTTTATTTGGTAAGTCCCAACTAAATCAATTTCGTAGCAGTGTTTTGTATTGTCTTTTTTATGCAACAACTCTAAACACAATAAATTATTTTTATGTGATGATGATAGAATTCTAAAATTTTTATCTGCAAACTCAATGGGTGCTTTTAGTTGCTGTGCTTTGGTATTAAATATAGAGATGACTTCGAGTTGCGTTTGACTAATGGTCACCGGAATTTTTGTTTTAATAATTCCTGCTTTTTCAGCTGCAATTAATGGTAAGGTTTCGCCTAATAAATTTACATGATCATAACCAATATTTGTTATTAAACAACACTCTGGGGTAATCACATTTGTAGAGTCTAAACGACCACCTAAGCCAACTTCTATAATTGCAACATCAACTTCTTGTTCTTTAAAATAATGAAAAGCTAAACCAACAGTCCATTCAAAAAAGGATGGTTCAATTTTTTCGAAAACAGTTTTGTAATCTTCTACAAATTTTACGACATCGGCTTTTGAAATTTGTTTACCATTAATTTTTATACGTTCTCTAAAATCAACTAAGTGTGGCGAGGTATATAAACCAGTTTTGTATCCAGCTTGCTGTAATATTGCTGCTAACATATGCGATGAAGACCCTTTGCCATTAGTACCCGCTACGTGCACGCATTTTATTTTTTTTTCAGGATTACCTAAAGCGTGACAAATAGCAATGGTATTTTTTAAATCGGCTTTATACGCAGCTTCACCAATGCGCTGATACATTGGTAACTTTGAAAATAAATAGTCTAATGTTTTTTCGTAAGTCATTATTTTAAAGCTGCGCAGATGATTCTGATGATTTATGATTAAAAAATGATTTAAGTCAAAACTATAACATAATTAATTTGTGGAGTTTAAAAACTAAACACAATAGTAATGGTACCTTTTTGTTCTTCAAATTCTCCACTCACATTAAACTTGGTTGATAAAGCAGCCTGGCGGGCTTTCGCTTTTAAAATAGCGCTATTGGTAGTTGTTCCGCGTCCATTAGGGTCTGCTTTTATCACTTTGCCCGTTTTATCTACAGTAATTTCAACCACAACTTTTCCTTCTTCTTTGGTATCTTTTGATAAAGCAGGTGGAGTAATAACTGCTCTGCCAGCTAAACTAAAACCATAGCCACCATTACCAGGCCCACTACCGGGGCCGTTACCTGGCCCATCACCACCTCCGGATCCACCACCCGTACCACCAGTTCCATGAGTATTGGGGTTTCCATCAGGACTACCATCATTCCCAGCGTGACCACTATTGCCATCGCCCCCACCATTTTTACCTTTATTTTTATTAAACTTTTCAGCTAAAATTTCGGCAGCGGTTTTGGGTTTAACTATTTCTACAGGCTTTGTTGGTGTTATAACGGTTTGATGGTTTTCTATTTTTGGTTTAGTTTCTTGTATTTGCACATCTTCCCCTTGTTCGCTGGTTAAAATGGCTTCTTGATTATTTTCAGGTGTTGGAGGCGTTACTTCCACATTTTCTACAACACTCGTTGCATCACCAATACCATCATTTTCGATATTACCAGTGCCTTCGTTATACGTTCCAAAATTTATTTCGGTGCCACCACCACCGCCCGAAATTGGGAAGGGAGGATTAGGAGTAATAAGCGTATACCAAATTAAGAACAACAACAACAACGCAAATATCCCTATGGAAATACCCATAGAAATAGCTTTGTTTTTATTTTGTTCGGCTCTGCTTAAACGCATAGTTTTTATTTACCGTTAGATGGTTGTGTAGCGCAAATCATTTTGCATTTTAAACGATCTCCAATTTGCATCATATCAATAAAATCTTGATACAATAAATCTTTATCTACGTGTATAACAACAGCTGGCTCTGTACGTCCTGCAATTTTTTGTGATAAAACCGTTTCTAGTTCTCCAAACGATACTTCTTTGCTATCCACATAATATTTATGATCAATAGTAACCGCTAAGTGTATGGGTTTTTTTTCGTTATCAATCGGACGATTATTTTTTGAACTTGGTAAGTTTACCTTAATGGCATTAGGACTTACCATCGTTGATAAGATTAAGAAAAACAATAATAAGAAAAACATGATATCGTTTAACGAATCTGTACTTACTTCAGCTTCTCGATGTGCTTTTTTACGTAAACCCATTTTATTAGTTATAAGGTATAAATGTTGAGTGATAAGTTTTTTGAAATTATAAATTATAGGAATCAACTTATAATTTATACCTCATCACTTATAATTACTTAGATGGTTCGTTTAAAATATCTAAAAATTTAATTTGAGTTTCTTCCATACGGTGCGATAATTTATCGATGCGTGTATTTAACCAATGGTAGCAAACAAAGGCAATAACACCTACTACTAAACCACCACAAGAAGTAATCATTTTTTGGTATAAGCCCGATGAGATAACTTCAATCTCCACTGTTTTTGCTAAAGAGATATCGTAAAAGATTTTAATAACTCCGATAATTGTTCCAATAAAACCAAACATGGGAGCAATACGACCAGTGATATTTAACACGCTTAAGTTTTTTTCTAAACGAGATAATTCTGATGAACCCGATTGATTCATAGCCTCACGAATCTCTTGCATACTTTGTCCTACACGAGACACACCTTGATCTAACATCAATGACTCTGGCGTGTTAACGGTTTTGCACAAGTTACGCGCATTAGCTAAGTTACCTGTATTAATCATGTCTTTAATGCTAGGCAATAATGTTTCGCTACGTTTAGAAGCTTTACTGATTAATATTAAGCGCTCTATGGTTACATAAAACGTTACTAATAATAAGATTGCTAAAGGAATCATAATAACACCACCCTTGGCTACCATCGAAAACAAAGAAATTTCATCAGGTGGTAATTCAGTGGCTTGTTGTATGCCAGTAACAGCGGTTTGTGCAGCAGCACTATCAACTATAGCAGCGGTTGCTGCATTAGTTATTTGTAAAATGAATGATAACATAGCTTAGTTTTTAAGTTACACGAAATTAGGGCAGAAAGAGACGAGTAAATTAAATCATACGCTATGTTTTAAACAGATTTGTGTTAGTATAATGTGGGTTAATGAAAAAGATACAAGATTGTTTTCTAAATAGTATGAGTTTATCTCTCTTTCTTCTATTTCCTTAGATGAAAAAGAAGCAAAATCACTATAACTATCGGGAGCGAAAAACTACCCACCTGTGTAAATAGTAGTTAATTTGCTCAATAAACACTCGCGAATGAAGCTTAACAGCACATATAGTTGTTAGTGGTTTGTACTAGCGATGTTACGAATCATTCCTTTAAATAGTAAGCCGTGGAAAGGAAGAACAGAGTACCAATACAATCTGCCTAATAAGCCCAAAGGCCTGAAAGTGGCTGTTTGTGTAAGTATATTGTTTTGGTCAATTTTAAATTCTAGCCAAGCTTCGCCGGGCAGTTTCATTTCGGCATACAACAACAAACGTTTTTCTTCTTTGTTGGCTATCAGTACACGCCAAAAATCAAGGGCATCACCTGTAATAATTTCCGTGTCACTTCTTCGGCCTCTTCGCAACCCAACACCGCCTACCATCTGATCTAGTATACCTCTTATTTCCCAAAGCCAATTACCGAAATACCAACCGGTTTTGCCGCCAATAGCCCAAATTTTTGTAAGCGCAGCATTGCTATTTGTGAGTTGTAAAATTCGAATATCTTTAAAACAACCATTAACAGGTACTTGAATAAATTTAGTAAACCCCTCATTAAAAATAGTACTGGTTTGAGCATCTTTCCAACTTGATAGAACTTGGTTTTGTTCTATTTTATCAAAGGCTAATTTAATGGCGGTATCATAATCAATAGGTGTAATGCCTAACATCAATGCTAAATTATTGGGTTTGCACGTTACTTCAACTTTCATACTATTTACCAAGTTTTTTGCAAGTGCAAATGAGGTTGAGGTAACAAAATATAACCAGTAAGAAGATATTTTCGATGTCATAACAGGAACAATTAGGATGCGCCTTTTTAATCCTCGTATTTTTGCAAACCGTAAAAGCATTTCTTTATAACTTAAAACATCTGGGCCGCCAATATCGTAGTTGTTATTGTAAGTTTCTGTTTTGCCAATTACTCCTATTAAAAACTGCACAACATTACGAATAGCTATAGGTTGACACTTTGTTTTTAACCAACGTGGAGTAATCATAAAAGGTAACTTCTCAACCAAATCGCGAATGATTTCAAATGAAGCACTTCCTGAACCAACAATTATCCCAGCTTTTAAAATGGTAAGTGCAAAACTCGAACCCGATAAAATGGTTTCTACATTTTTACGCGACGATAAATGTTTTGATAAATCGTTGGCGTTGCTAATACCACTCAGGTAAATAACTTGTTTAGCGTTTGTTTCTTCAATACGGTTTTTAAAATTAGTGGCACATACTTTTTCCATGTTTTCAAAGTCACCGCTTTCGGTAGACATGGAGTGAATAAGGTAATAAGCTACATCAATATCATTTGGGATGTGTTTTAAACTTTCCTTATTTAAAAAATCAGCTTCTATTATAGTTAGATTGGCCGTTGCATAATTTTTTATATTAAACCTGTTTTTATCTCTTACACAGCATACTACCTCATGCCCATTTTCTAATAAAACAGGTAATAATCGTTGAGCAATGTATCCGGTTACACCAGTAAGTAATACTTTCATTAATTAAATTTACCAAATCTTTTTTGCTCTAACAACATATATAATTAAAGAGTTAGTGATAAACACCTAATTGCTTGTAGGCGTTGTTAGTAGTTAGGCCGCTGTACACAGTTTTTCTATCGGTGTCCGCAACGTGTTACCTTTTATTTTTGACGAATAAAATATTTTTCAACCATTCCGCAACGTTTTTGTTCTCCATTTGGGGTAATAAACTCACAATTCCAAGGGCTATATAATATTAAACTGTCAACTGTACATTTGTTAATTGTCCAGAAGTCAAAATAACCCAGAGTGTCAAATGGATTGAAAGAAATTTTACTTTTAAACCAAACTTGACAGTCACAGTTTAAAGCTTTAGAAGAATTTTGTTTTTCAATTCTAATTTTGCCAGATTGATAACGAGTTTTTTCTGTTATTGATTGGACGGCAAATGTATTTTTATTAAAAAATAAATAATGATCTGGGTAAAATTGCGATTCCTTTTCACCTTTTGTAGGATAAAATACCGCACTGGCGAATTTCCATTCTCCATTCAAGTTTTTGATTTTTGTTTCTAGTTTAGTTTTGCAGTCAGCTTTATTAATAATGTTAAAATATAAACCCTGAAAGTCACTTGGTTTAGTAGTATTGCAAGTTGGGGTTAGGTCAACCATATTAATATAGCCATCAATATAATAGTCGCAAGTGTTATTTGGCTTTATCCACCAACCATTTTTCTTGTCTTTAATACATTTACCAATACCAATTGCTTGTCCGTGTTCGTTAAATTCGATGCAATAGGCTCCAAGTGAAGCGGACTTTATTGTTGAGTCAGAATAAAATGTGACTTTGTCAAAACCTTTAATAATTTCTTGTTTATTATTCTGTCCAAGAATTTGTCTTGAAAAGGAGAACAATATAATTATGTAAAATACTTTTTTCATACGTGTCGCCCAGCGGCTTACTACTAACGTTTGGCGAATAGACGTAGGCGGGCTTTCGAAGCTTCTTGTGTCTATACCCACAAATGTTTATTTAAAGATACATGTTTATTAGTGAGCCGCAAAAAAATGTCCGCGAAGCGACCATTAAAATTGCGCGCGAACGATGACCGAGTCCGCCCGCTTACGTTTATTTGCTGTTAGCGGTTCGCTGTTTTACTGCGTCAAGGAATAAATACACTGTCGCGTAAAATTTGATTACCTGTCACGATATTTGTCGGCCAGCCATTTGAAAGATAAAAGCCAGAACATGAAACAGAAATGGCATGTAAGTAGCTACCATGTGTAACACTCGGAGAGTTTAATATTAGATACGAAATTTTTTGTCCGGTGGAATTGGTATTAAACGAGGTCAGCCATTCGTAACTAACGAATGTCGAAGTGTCTTGTAAATTTATATTACGTGTCTTGCCAAAAACAACAATAGATCCTCTGTCATGCTGAGTACTATTAAATGTCGATGTCAATTTTAAAATAAGATAGCCTCCTGTAGAAGTTGAATCAAATATGTCGAAACTATTTAACTCAAAGCTTGGTTTTTGATAAAGAGTTTGAAGTCCAGTGTTTTGAAAAGCTTGATTGTTTGTCGGAATTGAATTAGAAATAAAATAACCATAACCTGATTTGTTTATTTCAATTTTGTAATTGCCTTGTTTAAGGTCTTTAAACTCAAAAGTTCCTGCACGAGTTATTAAAGTATTACTTGTCGGACCGATTAATTTAATTGTGAATTTTTCAGATGTGTCGGGAGTAATAACTAAACCATTTTCATTTTTTATTTGTAAAGTCCCTTGAATTGTCGTCGTTTTCTCTGGAGTAGGGTCGTTTGTCTGCAAAGATGTCGACGGGTCATTTTTTTTACAACCTAAAAGCAATAATGAAAGTAAAATGATTGAATACTTCATAAGTCAAATATAATAAAATTCAATAAAGTCCGATGTTAAGTTTTTGGTCTGTCAACAGTGACCGCTAACGTTTTGGGGCTTGGCGAAGTGGGGGAATTAGAAGTACAAATGTTCAATTTAGCACAAATGTACAATAGAATTCCAAATGCTCAATTTAGCACTTCTGCCCCCATTTTGCCAAACCCTTGTTGTGTGCAGTTAATTTTTATTCGCTGTTTTGTTCATTATTTTCAAAAATAGTTTCGGTGCAATTTTAGATGCAACTTTTAATATTTTTACTTTACCAACACCAATTTCAAACTTATTGTTTTTCAAAGCGTTTAAAGTTTCGTCTGCCACAGTTTTTGTACTAATTCCGTTGTCAGTTTGTCCACGTTTTGCTCTCATTCCTTTGTCAAGGTCAGTATCTACAATTGGTGGTGCTATGTCAAAAACTTTCACATTTGTTTCCTTCAGTTGGTGTCGTAAAGAAATACTGAAACTTTGCATTGCAGATTTTGTCGCACAATAAATTGGCATAATTGAAATTGGAACAAAACCTAAACCTGATGAAATATTTACAACTGCTGAATTTTCAGTTTTCAATAATGTTGGCAAAAGCAGCATTGTCAAATGAATTGGTGCTGTCAAATTTGTTTCAATTTCGTTTTCGTTGTCAAACTTGTCTGCAACATTAGTGTCTAAAAATGAAAACTCTCTTTGAATACCTGCATTGTTCACTAATATATTCAGTTTTGGAAAATTGTCTGTAAGCCAATTTGCAAAATCTTTTCTGTTAGTTGAAGTTGAAAGGTCGGCTTGTTTTATATGCAGTTTTGGAAATTTTGATTTTGCGTCTTGCAATAAATATTCTCGTCTGCCACAAACAATAACTTCGTTGTTATTTTGTAGAAATTGTTCAGCCAAAGCAAGTCCAATTCCTGTTGCTCCGCCTGTTATTAAAATTGTATTATTACTTGTTTGCATTTTTGTTCAAAAATAATTTGTATGATGATTTTATGAAATTTATGAGTTGCGAATTTACATCTTCTAATTCCGAAACTCTAATGTGATGTTCAAATTTCCCTGAATATTCGCAAGATTTATAGATTGGGAATTCGTCACTTTGTGTTTGAAGGTAAAACTTGATGTCTAATTCTTTTTTCATTGGTTTTATAACTAAAAATGTTTGGGTTGAAACAAATACGATACAATTCTTTGTCGCACTTACAGAAACATTTTCCCACTCAATAATATTCATTAAGATTTTGTCAAATGCAAAAGATAAAATTTCAAGTTTGTTTTCAAAAAGTTTGTCAATGTCTTGCTTTATGCAATTATGCCAAGCATTTGGATTTTTCAAAACTCTTTCACATTTCGGGCAAGTCCAACTCATATTTTATTGTCTGATTGTCGTTTCGTAGCGGTTCGGTTTAATTGCACACAACTACCTTATATGCGCAACAAACATGCGTAATCCATACATACAGTGTGTGGCTTTGCGAATGTTTATGGCGCTTAGTTTTACTTCAAATATATCAATTTTATCATAAATTATCAGCGGTTGGCATTACATTTCAGTAGTTTTAGTGTCAGGGAGCCTATGGTTTATAAACCAGCAACTCGGATAGTAGGATGTTCGTATTCCTATAATAGTGTATCCGTTAGTATTTGCTATAGTTGCTTAAGCCCTACTCATTTTTTTTGCAGAATAAAGCAATTATCCTGTGCGAAAAATGGTTGGTCGCGTCGGCTAATTGGTCGCGCGCGACGAACCGTTTTTCCCACGCGAAAAAGCATTTTTCTTTAGATTTTGAGCAAGTTTCTTGTTCCAAAAACCAGTTATGCTAGTGGATTGTTTCTTAAATCAACACGAGTTAGCGTTTTAGCCTAAGTCACATCTTCCGCCCTGAGGGCACTTGCTTCGATAAGTTTATTCCAGGTTTTCAAAGAGGAAACTAAAACAAAAAATAAAACTCTAATCCTCTATATGCGCCCCAAAGCGTCGCCATTTTTCAATAACAGCTTGCATATCAGCAGGTATTTCGCTGTCAAAAAACACAGGTTCTTGGGTAATGGGATGTGTAACACCTAATGTTTTGGCGTGTAGGGCGTGGCGAGGCAATAACTGAAAACAATTATCAATAAACTGTTTGTATTTAGCGCTTGGTAAGCCTTTTAAAACGCGGTCTCCACCATACTCGTTATCATTAAATAAGGGATGCCCTAAATGTTTCATGTGCACACGTATTTGGTGCGTGCGCCCTGTTTCGAGCTTACACTCCACAACGGTTACATACCCAAAACGTTCTAGTACCTTGTAATGGGTAATAGCGTGTTTGCCAATATCGCTATCCGGAAAAGCCGCCATTACTTTACGGTTTTTTAAATCGCGGGCTACGTTGCAGGTAATGGTTCCCTCATCTTCTTTCACATCGCCCCAAACTATGGCCACGTATTTTCTATCAAGGTTTCTATCAAAAAAATCTTTGGCCAAGCGCGTCATTGCTAATTCGGTTTTAGCAATAATCATAATACCCGATGTGTTTTTATCAATACGATGTACTAAACCTGGTCGGTTAACAATGGTATTAGGATCCAGTTTTTGTTTAGAAGCCGGCAAACTATTAAAGCGCCAAGCTAAGGCGTTTACTAAGGTTCCAGTGTAGTGTCCATAAGCAGGATGAACAACCATACCGGGTTCTTTATTAACGATGCAAATGTAATCGTCTTCAAACACTACATTAATAGGAATGTTTTCGGCCACTAATTCTACTTCGCGCGGAGGCGTTGATAGTACTATGGAAATTTCATCTAAGGGTTTAATGCGGTAGTTCGATTTAATGGGTTTGCCATTAACCAATACATTACCGTTATCGCAGGCTTGTTGTAATTTAGTACGAGTTGAGTTGGCGATGCGTATCATCAAAAACTTATCAATGCGCATCATTACTTGTCCCTTTTCTACCTTTACATGATGGTGCTCATATAATTCCTTATCCTCATCTTCTGAAGATTCAATCTCGTCAAAATCCTCGTTCATAATTTATTTTGTAATAATAATTTTATTGCGGCTCACTGTTTGCCCGTTTGCATCTGCAACAGATACATAATACACGCCACTTGCTAAAGCAGATACATCAATAGTTTGATGCTGTTGAAAAGGCAGGCTTATTAAAGTTTGGCCAATGATAGATGTAATGCTTGTTGTGCCACCATCAATAAGTTTAGATGATGAAATAGTAATACTATTTTGTGCAGGATTTGGATATACTAATAAATTATCGTGTTGTGCCGTATGCTCTTTAATGCCTACTACTGCTGGCGTATAGCAACCCATTAAAGGGTTTATCATAAAGGAACCATTAAAATTGCTAGGAGTCCAACCCGAGCCACTATCAAAATACATTTTATCTTTATGGTTGGTGTTTTTATCAAAGCCAATATTTAAACCTACGTTAGTGGTTTGTTGTATACCAAAATAATAACTTCCGGCAGGTAAATTTAAACACGATGTTAATGTATAGGTTGGAATGATGTTGTTTGTGCCTTGTATATAAATAGGTCTTCTTAAACTATCTTTATATATAATGGATCCAGGTCCACTGCCGCCATCGCTCCAAACAATAACCCTAAATTCGGACCCTTGAATTTGCACTCCATTAACGATCGGATCGAAATAAATTTTTAAGCCTTTTAAGGTATCAGCTACGTTTAAGGTATACTTCACAGCAGTTTTTGCCCCATAAGCATTTATGTAATATCCTTGTTCGGCACTGCCATCATCATAAGCAAAGTAATTCGAAAATTTTTGATAATGCATTACCGTATCGTTAGTAGCAAATACATCATTAGTGCCATACATAATATGTTCCACTCTAAACACAGTACTGTCCGTCATTACCGGAAATGGCGTTGCTGTTAAAGTAGGGTAGGCGTGTGTGGAATTGGTTGCCGCACTTAAATAACCCCCAGTAATAAAAGGCGGCACATTAGGAAAACCAACTTGAAGTAAATCGTTACCAACAATAAATGCATTGGT
>JAYSTR010000042.1:0-14062 GCA_043719555.1 Bacteroidota bacterium
CAGAGGCAACTTTCACTTTACTACCTTTCAAGGCATCTTTAGCTGTTTTTACCATTGTTGGGTAAACACAAACTGCCGCAGTAGTTGGTAAATCTGGCATCGAAATATGCGGATGCATAGCTTTGTAACACATTTGCGTTACTTTTCCTTCAGTATCTTTTCCTTCAAGGGTTGTTAAATCAATCATATTAAGCGCCAGTTTTAATCCTTGCACCTTAGTTGCTTTTTTAATACTGCGAGTATTAAATCGGGCAACGCGCTCTTCTATTCCTACTTGATCAACGGTAGGGCTATTTCTAAAATCGTATGTCATCGTAATTTTCTTAAAAAGAAGTTAATATATCAAAAATAGCAAAATTTATTGTACTTTAATAAACAAGGGTAAAACAATTTTATAGTACATTTAGCATTCAAATTTATTATCACTAATGAATCAACCAGTGCCACCCAAAAAATGGAAATTTGCCCTATTAATTTGGTGCTTTATTTACCCATTAATTACGCTTTTATCAATGTTTTTATTGCCGTTAATGGCTAGCTTTCCTGCACCATTAAAGACTTTGGTTATGAGTTTAATACTTGTTCCTCTAATGGCATTTTTTTATATTCCGTTTATAAGTAAGCGGTTTTTTGTTTGGTTACGTAAGTAAGCTTGTATGGAAAAACTAAATGCGTTAATTAATGAATTACAAGATATTAGTGTTTTTCTTGACAAAAGAAATTCAACAGTATCGAATGCAAGTGTTGGATGGCATTTAGAGCATAATTTAAAAGTAATTACGCAAATTATTAGTGCTTTAGAAAAATCAAATCCAGCAGATTATAAATGGAAATTTAATTTAACTCGTACATTAATTTTGTTGGTTAATACCATACCACGAGGTAGAGGTAAAGCGCCAAAAGTTGTGCTGCCAGAAGGAGATATAACGTTGGAGAGCTTGAAAAATCATTTTGATAAAGCAAGACACTTGATTGCAAAGTTTGATAACTTACACCCCAACAGTTTTTTTAAACATCCTTATTTTGGCGATTTAAATTTAAAAACTACCAAACAATTTTTAATATTGCATACCAATCATCATCTTAAAATTATTAAAGACATTATTAAATAAAATGTTTTCACTGTGCGATAAAATATTAGCTAAAAATTTGGTAAAGCCTCATCGCTCTATTTTTGGCAATTATAATTTCTCGTGTTTTGATAACATTGCTAATGTGCCAGAAAATGAATGGACAGAGGCTGTAAAGGATAACAACTTATTTTTGTCGTACGATTACTTAAAAGTAATACACGAACAACAAACGGATGTTTTTAGATTTAAATATATTATTTTATATAATAGAAAAAGTCCAATTGGAGTATTGTATTTTCAAATCAACGATTTTTCAGCTTCATTGTTTGGCGATTTGGTTACAAATCAAATTAATGAACTAAAAGGCAGACGTACCTCAGTTTTTCAACGTTATATCGAGAGTAATAGCGATGAAACCATAATGCGTTTGGTAACATGTGGCAATAATTTTATAAGTGGTGAACATGGTTTTTATATTGATGTAAACAACAAAAAAATAAAATTTAAGTTAGTTGAAAGCATTATTAATTGCGTAGCT
Source organism: Bacteroidota bacterium (assembly GCA_043719555.1). Lineage (GTDB taxonomy): Bacteria > Bacteroidota > Bacteroidia > B-17B0 > Aurantibacillaceae > UBA4416. The sequence goes on from JAYSTR010000042.1 coordinate 1,612, forward strand.
CGCGTTGAAAAATTAAGAGGAAAAATTTCGGCCATATTAGTAAAAGATTTTTATGAAGAAGGCTTTGGTGATAAGGATTGTTGGTATTGCACACGCTTTATTCATTTTAATGTGGAGCCTAATATGATTATTGATTTACCTCCAGATATACACTCAATAACTGATTACACCAATAAATTTTCGAAAAAGTACAGACAACGTTATCGTAACATCGTAAAAGCAAGTGCGGGTTTAACTAAAAAACGCTTAACGCTGGATGAAATACAGTTTCATAACAAAACCTTGTATGCCTTATATTCACAGGTGTTTGAGCACGCTAAATTTAAATTAGCTCATTTGCCCGAAAATTATTTTACCGAAGTTGCAAAAACTCAAAACACAAATTTTTATATAGATGCTTGGTTTTTAAATGATACATTGGTATCGTTTGCAAGTGGCTTTTGCCTGCCTAATGAGGTTGAAGCGCACTATATTGGACTTGATTATACAATTAATAAGGAGTATGAACTGTATCAAAACCTACTTTATAGTTATATAGAACAAGCCATTTCTGTAAAAAAAACAACCATTAATTTAGGCCGTACAGCATCCGAAATAAAATCAACAGTTGGGGCTAAAGCACATGAATTAATTTGCTATATCAAACCTCAAAACACAGTTTCTAAGCTAATAATGAAACCCTTTATGCAATTTTTGCAACCGAGCACATGGGTTCCTCGTAATCCATTTAAAGAAGATTAATTTTATTACAATGACAATTTATTGTATTCCAGGTTTGGGTTGCACCGAAAAATTATTTGCTAATACAACATTTACAAATCATACTAAAGTTGTTTTGCAGTGGCCGGTTCCCGAAAAAACAGATACAATGGAAACTTATGCTAAAAAGTTTTTACCACAAATAAATCAAACAAAACCATTTTGTTTATTAGGTGTATCATTTGGCGGCATGTTGTGTACAGAGTTATCGCATCTTATTAAACCTTACAAAACCTTTGTTATATCGAGTGCAAAAGGTCGCAACGAATTGCCATGGTTTTTAAAAACATTAAACACTCTTGGCTTACATAAATTAGTAAGCGAGCGTTATCATCGTAAGTTAGCTTACCATGGCAAATGGTTTATTGGTTTTGGTAGCGCTTATATTCCCGAATATTTAGGAATGATTAATAGCATGGTTCCAAATTATTTTACTTATTGTATAAATATGATTGTTTCCTGGACTCGAAAAAAAATTGACGCAAATATTATACATATACACGGGAATACAGATAGACTTCTATCACATAAGAATATATACTTTAATTACATAGTTGATAACGGGGGCCATGCAATGATACTTTTTAATGCAATTGAAATAAATAAAATTATTGAAAAAGAACTTGCATAAAAAAAGTCTCGATTTCTCGAGACTTTAATTTTTTAGTAAAGCTTAAAGTATTATTTAACCTTAATCCAAAATGCAGTACGGCCTAATAAAGATACGCCAATAAAGCCACGTACATTTAAGTTTCCTTTGTCGTCGCGTGTAATTTTGCAGCTGTATGTTTTTCCGTTTTTTGGATCATAGATTGTTCCATTATGCCAAGTGTCTTTACCGTTAAAATCAAACGATTTTAAAATCTCTTTACCTGCTAATTTATCTGTTTTTTGAGCCGCATCAGGATTGTTTGTGTCCATTTTCCCAGGGGTTTTTGTCCAATTTATTTTACCAAAGTATTTGGTGCCTGTTTTGTAAACTTCAACCATAGCTTCATTTTTGTCAGTCATATAAGTACCAACGACATCATCAGCTTTGTTTTGTGCGTAAAAAATTGAAGTTAATGTTGCGAAAATAATTACCAATAAGTGTTTCATGATTTTAATTTTTTAGTAGATTTAAATTTATAATTATAAATGTACAACTATGAAAATAATTCTCCTATTTTTTTTAAGCTTAATTTTTATAAAACAACAAGCGCAAGTTATAAATGAACAATGGGTAAAAGATAATTATACAAAGCAAGAAGTTCAGATAAAAATGCGAGATGGTGTAAAATTATTTACAGCTATTTATGCCCCTAAAAGTACAACTGAAAAACATCCATTTTTAATGACGCGTACCCCTTATTCGTGCGCACCTTATGGAAAAGAAAATTTCTCTAATAGGCTTTACACATCTTATTTTAAAGAGTATTTAAAAGAAGGGTACATTATTGTATTACAGGATGTGCGTGGACGTTGGATGAGCGAAGGAGAGTTTGTAGATGTGCGCCCTTTTATAGTAAACAAAAAAACAAAAACCGACATTGATGAAGCAAGTGATACGTATGATGCTGTTGACTGGTTAGTTAAAAATATTCCAAGCAATAATGGCAATGTTGGTTTTCAAGGCATTTCGTATCCTGGTTTTTATGCAAGTCAAGCTGGGTTAGCAGATCATCCGGCTATAAAGGCAGTTAGTCCGCAAGCTCCTGTAACCGAATGGTTTTTGGGAGATGACTTTCATCACAATGGTGCATTTATGTTGATGGATGCCTTTAATTTTTATTCGGAGTTTGGTCAGCCGCGCCTAAAACCTACTACAATTGGCCCTAAAGATTTTACGTATTATACTGAAGATAAGTTTCAATTTTATTTAGAAACAGGTGCTTTAAAAAACTTTACCAAATTAATGGGAGATAGTATTGCGTTTTGGAAAGATTTAATGAACCATCCAAATTACGATGCTTGGTGGAAAGCTAGAGATGGAAGAGTAGGCTATAAATATAAAAAATCGTCACCTCCTGCCATGTTAGTTGTTGGTGGATTATTTGACGCCGAGGATTGCTATGGCTCTTGGCGGTTGTTTGATGCAGTTAAAAAAAATGACAATACTTTTTTAGTAATGGGACCTTGGTTTCATGGAGGTTGGTCAAGAGGCGATGGAAGTTATTTAGGTAATGTGATGTTTGAAAGTAAAACAGCAGAGTACTATCAACAAAACATAGAAATTCCTTTTTTTAATTATTTCTTAAAAGGTAAAGGTAATTTTGATAAAACTAATAAAGCGCAAATTTTTTACACTGGAGAAAATAAATGGAAGGCTAGTAAAACTTGGCCAATAGAAGAAACGAATACTAGTAAAGTTTATTTTAACGAAAACGGAAAATTAAGTTTTGATAAAGCATTGGCTAATAAAAATAATTATTCCCAATACACGAGTGATCCATCAAAACCAGTGCCTTACGCAGATGGCATGGTTTTAAACAGAACGCGCGAGTATATGACAGATGACCAACGTTTTGCGGCTAGACGAACAGATGTACTAACATTTACTACGGATGTACTAGAAAAAGATTTAGTAGTTGCAGGAACATTAACAGCAAATATTAGTTCGGCATTATCCACAACGGATGCTGATTTTGTAGTTAAGGTTATAGATGTTTTTCCGGATGATTTTAATTATGCGAATTTAAAAGATACGTTGGTTTATGGAAAAGGTAATGGTAAAAATTATTGTATGAATGGTTATCAAATGTTGGTTCGAGGCGAAATCATGCGAGGGCGTTACCGTAATAGTTTTGAAAAACCCGAGGCTTTTGAACCTAATAAAGTTACAGCTGTAAAATTTGATTTACCAGATGTAGCACATACGTTTAAAAAAGGCCACAGATTAATGGTGCAAGTTCAAAGCACTTGGTTTCCTATAGCTGATAGAAACCCACAACAGTTTATTGATATTTATCATTGTGAGGATAAAGATTTTATTAAATCTGATGTTAAAATTTATCATAATTCAGAAAGCCAATCTTTCTTGTCGTTACCGATTGTAAAATAATGTGGTTTAGGTTTCACCAATTAAAATAATTATGCGTTTATTGTTGATAAGTTTGACGATGTTTTTATTTGTATGTTGTGAAAAACAACAAATAAGAAGTGAAAAAATTAAATATTTTTATTTAAGTTATTTTCAAAATCAGACTACTATAGATACAGTTAAGTATGAAGAAATAGCAGCAATTGACTCAAAAGATGAATTACTTGAAACTAAAAACTTTCAATTTAAAGGAGTATATCATCAAATTAAATTTTATACAAGTGACAATCATTCAATAGTAGATGGGGGCAGTTTGAGTTATACATTAGATAGTTTTGGAAAAATATATGAATGTTCAACAACCTGGCCAAACTTTGGCAGACTTTCAACTAATAATGATAGTATCAATGATTTAATAAATGTAGCTATTGGTTATATAATAATGAATCCTTCATTACATTGTTATCATTGTGATAGCAGAAACAATCATATTCCTAAATCTGAGGTTCCAGAAGTAATAAAGTATTAAAAATCATCATCTTCATCTGCCTTTTTCTTTGGAGTTAGCGATGGTTTTTTTTCTGTTGGCTTTTTATCGCCAAAATCTATAGTAAATTTTTGATTGGATTTTTCTATAGCTTTAGTTTTGATACTATCCCTTTTAAATAATCCAAACTCTTCTTTTAATAGTTGTTTTATAGTTTGTTTCTCTTGTTGTATATCTTCTTTAATTTTTTGTTTTGCACCTTTTCGGTCATATTTAATAGTAGGATTATCAATTGGACCTGTCATCACAAAAAACACACTACGTCTGTTTTCTGAATCGTGCTCAACTAAGGTTAATTCATCATCTAAGTCTTTATTTTTGGCATTTCGCTTAGCTAATAGTTCACTCATTAATAATTGTATGTGATAATCAATGATGTTATCAAAGCTATGTGAACCATATAATTCTAAATTTAGTGCGCTCGATTTAATGGATGTTTTGGGAATGGTAATTAATTTATTTTTTATTTCGATGGCACTTTGTAATGTAGAAAATTTAATATGTTGTAATTCATTCACGTCAATATATTTCGCTAAACTTTCTAAGGGTTTAAAATTGTTTAATTCTCCACGTTCAATTAGTATATTACTTGTGGCTTGTATGCTATTCAAATCTATCGCAAGTTGATTGTTCCAAGTCGCAGAAAAATCAGTAGTGGTTGTAATAAAACCTTTTAAGTGTTTATCTTCTAAAGTTGTTTGCCCAAAATTATTTAGTTCGACAAACAATTTTTGAATGTTTAGTTTTTGCATATCGGCATTACCAGTAATCACAATGTTTTTTGAACTTGCATCGGCAACAGCATTTAGTTTCACAGTACCATCAGCAGCTAATAGCGATAAATTTTGAATAGCTATTTTCTGATTCTTAAGTAAAAGTTTTCCAGAAATATCGGTTGCTGAAAATTTACCAAAACTTAATTTTTTGATAGATGTCGTGATATTTAAGTCTAAATTGTTTTTTATAGAAACAGATGACGATTCTTGATTTGATGATGCAGAAGAAGAGTAAATAAAATCTTCTACTTCTATGTTATTACTTGTTAGTGCAGCATTTATAGTTAATGGTTCTTCTGGATTAAACAAGTAACCTAAAAAATTTGGAAGCTCCCCAACTAAGCTAACATCAGAGTTTCCTTTTATCAGTTGTAAATTAGTTACCTGTAAATTTCTATCTGTTAATACAACTTCGCCTTCGGGAATATTTATTTCTTTTTCGCTTTGTTTAAATTTTGCTTTAATGTTTTTTAATGAGGCATTTCCATTTGCTTTAATAGTAGGATTAAAGGCATTTGCTTTCATATCAATGACTAAACCTTCAATACTGGCCTTTGCATCAATGTTGCCACTTAACTCTTGCAGTGTATCAATAGGATAAAAATTAATTAGATCTTGTAAATTAGTATTTGCTTGTAAATTAAGTTTTAAATAAGGATCGTTAAAATTTGTGATAAGAGCATCTCCATTAAATGTATTGGTATTTAGGCTTGCAGATGCATTATAAATAAATAAGGCACTTGTTTTTTGTTGCACATCAATTTTGCCAGAAAGATTTACATGAGATAAAGTGGTGTTTTTTGGTTTGTAAGTAATGGTTGCGTTTTTTATTCCAAACTCAGATAATAATATAAGTGGCTTCGATGCTTTATAGTGACAGTTCCCGTGTGCGTAAAATTCGCCTTCGCTGTCATAGTCATTTAAATGTGTTTGAAATTTTTCAGGCAATATAGAAATGGTTGAGGCAATGTCTAAATTTTTTCCATTAAAATTTAAGTCTAATGATTGTAACGAATCTTTAAAAATAAAATCGCCTTCGCTTACAATGGTTGTTTTGTTAATATGTGTTTCTGATTTTTTAATTGTGTAATGATGATTGTTTACAGCTAAGATTAAATCAAAACGAAGATTTTTTTTCTGCAAATAAGTTGCATTTTCAATTTTCAATAAATCTATAAATGTTTTTCCGTTAGTACTTAAATCATATTGCTCGTCGCTAAAACTTCCTTTAAAATTAAGCGTCTCAATTGTGCCATTGAATTTGATTTTTTTGTAAGCGTTTTTATACTTTATATGTATGTCGGTAAAAAGCAAGTCTTCTAATTTAAAATGTAAACTATCGTTCACACTCGATGTATCGTTGATTGTTTTCCAAATGATATAATTTGGATTCCCTTTTTTATCTACTTTTAAATTAGCTGCTGCGTGAATTAAGGCAACATATTTAATGTTATATTTTTTATAATATAAATCTTTTAAATTAAACCCAAGTGATAAACTTTGTGCGGTTAATAATGTGTCTTTTTGTTTGTTTTTGGAAACCTCCAGTATGGCAAAGTTTTTAAACTCCAACGCACAATTCGGAAACGATTTAATAATAGTTAAATCGATGTTATCAGGATTTATAATTACTTCGGCATTAAGCTGTTTGTTTAGTTCCTTAATAATGAGTGCTTTTACATCTTTCTCATATATAAAAACTAAAGCTACGCTTGTGCCTAAAACCAAAACACTTAATAAAATGGTGATAATAGTAAAACGTTTAACGAATGTCCACACACTCATTTTTTTTGGCTCGCTATGTATTTCGTTTTCTTCCATGCAACAAAAACTAAAGGTCTTACATATAAGCTTTAATGTGGGCTTTAAATACGAATAGTTTAAACAATGTGGTATTAATAATTATTCTTATAACGCTATAAATACTAAAAAAGTACAAATAATTTTATAGTATGGCTTTTGATTATTTTAATTGGATTATTTTACCATTACTTATTTTTATATCGCGTCTGGGTGATGTAACAATGGCAACGCTTCGCCATATTTTTATTTCTAAAGGATTTAAAAAAATTGTACCTATCCTTGGGTTTTTCGAAGTTTTAATTTGGTTGGTAGCTATGCGTCAGGTGTTTAGTCATTTAAATAATGCGGCTTGTTTTTTAGCTTGGGCAGCTGGGTTTAGCGCAGGAACTTATTTAGGAATGTTTATCGAAGAGCGTTTAGCAATGGGATCTCAGATTATCCGAATTATTAGTAACGATGACATTACTGTTTTAACCGAAGTTCTAAAAAGCAATCATCAAGGTATTACCATTGTTGATGGGCAAGGTGCTATGGGACCAGTTAAACTTATATTTATGATCGTAAAGCGAGTTAATAAACAAGAGGTCATTGGTTGGATACATCAATATACACCGCACGCTTTTTATACAATAGAAGATGTTAAGAGCTCTGAACATGGAGTTTTTTCTGATAATAACAAAGGCTCGGCGATTAAACGTATTTTTTCGGTTGACTCACAAAAATAATTTCAAAAAAAGCTACCCTTCCGAGGTAGCTTCTTTTTTTTATCAACCAGCAAAACAAATTCTTACTCAACATCTAAATCCTTTACGGATGTTTTCAGTAACTCTTTATCATTCACTTTACTTTCAGGCAAGGTGGTATCTAAGTCCGATTTTTTTAATTCACCTTGTGCGGTTTTCTTTTCAGTAGATTTTTCGGTTGCCGAAGGGTTAGCGGCACTTTTTCTATAACCAAAATCGCTATCATCATTTGAATTAGTATTAGGAACTGTTGTATTGTTTTTTCTGTAGTATGGATTATTTGGATCACTGTATGGGTCTGGATAATTTCCTCCATTGTACCCATCGTTATAACCTAAGTCATCATTAAAATAATTTAAGGTTGTCCAAGCTAAATATCCTGCACGTTCTGCATGGTTTAACGCTCCAGCATAATCACCCCAAAAATATAATTGCTTTGCATATTGTTGGTGTCGTATTGCTTTTGCCAACCACGGTGAGTAAGTGTCATTCCAATCACTGTAATCTAAAGCGTTTCCTATAACATTGGCCGATTGACGTATCGAGTTGCGAGCAGCACGTCTAATATTATTTGCATAACCATTCCCATAATTGTAATAGTTGTAACCATTCCCGTTACCCCAAAATGGAAAGGCCCCAAATTGTATGCTTATACCACTATGCCCCCAGTTATTATGATTGTAATTGCCATAATGATGACCATTGTTACCATAATAACCTCCGTTACCGTGATGCCCATGTCTATCAGCAGATGCAACTGCATTGTTATTATTGTTGTTTCCGTGGTTTTCGTTTCCTTCGTTGCCACGAGATCTATGTTGAGCGTTGGCAGTTAAACTAATTACTACTGCACAAATAGTAGTTAATGTTTTAATGGAAGTTTTCATGATTTCTATTTTTTTTGTTTTTATCTGATGTTGTTTGAGTTTTTTAAATCAGCTGACTATCTGTTTTCAATCGCTGTGCCAAAACTTTCATTTTAACAGAACTTTACATTCTCACTTTATAACTGGTCGGTTTTTGCCCATAACTGGTAAAATTCATCTAAAAAGTCCTAAATCTTAAACCTTAAATCTTTAATCTGTATTCAAAAAATGTATCTTAGCAGGCTAATTATAGTATTTTGAAATTTAACCTATTACATAAAGATACCAATACAAAAGCACGTGTTGGCACCATAGAAACTGACCACGGGCAGATACAAACCCCCATTTTTATGCCTGTTGGTACAGCTGGCACGGTTAAGGCAGTTCATCAACACGAATTAAAAGAAGATATTAAAGCTCAAATTATTTTAGGAAACACCTACCATTTGTATCTACGTCCAGGTTTAAAGGTGCTTGAAGGAGCAGGGGGGTTACATAAATTTAATGGTTGGGATAAGCCTATCCTTACGGATAGTGGCGGGTACCAAGTTTTTTCATTAGCCAATTCCCGTAAATTATCGGAGGAAGGTGCTACGTTTAAATCGCATATTGATGGCAGTAAACACTTATTTACACCCGAAGGTGTAATGGATATTGAACGTACTATTGGTGCCGATATCATGATGGCTTTTGATGAGTGTACTCCGTATCCATGTGAATTTGCTTATGCGAAAAATTCTTTAGGATTAACACATCGTTGGTTAGATAGATGTATTAAACGCTTTAACGAAACGGAGCCTAAATATGGTTATTCGCAAGCGTTGTTTCCTATTGTGCAAGGGTCAGTATTTAAAGATTTACGTATTCAGTCTGCGGAGTTTATTGCGTCTAAAAATGCAGAAGGTAATGCCATTGGAGGCTTATCCGTTGGTGAACCAGCTGAAGATATGTATGCAATGACAGAAATAGTGTGTGATATTTTGCCTGCTGATAAACCACGGTATTTAATGGGTGTTGGTACGCCAGCAAATATTTTAGAAAGTATTGCCTTAGGAGTTGATATGTTTGATTGCGTCATGCCTACACGTAATGCGCGCCACGGCTTATTATTTACACAAAACGGCATTATCAATATTAAAAACGAAAAATGGAAACACGATTTTTCGCCACTAGATGAAAACGGAACCAGTTACGTAGATAGAGAATATTCTAAAGCCTATTTGCGTCATTTAGTACATTGTAATGAGTTTTTGGGAGCTCAAATTGCCAGTATACATAACCTGGCATTTTATTTATGGTTAGTAACAGAGGCTCGCAATCGCATTATTGATGGCACTTTTTACGATTGGAAAAACAAAATGGTTAAACAATTAGTACAACGATTATAAATTAAATTTTTGTCAGTTCGAGCGTAGTCGAGCACAATTTACAAATGCTAACAATATTAGATAAATACATACTGAGACGCTTTATCGGAACCTTTGTGTTTTCGATAACCTTGATGTTAGCTATATTTATTGTGTTTGATGTATCTGAAAAAATGCAAGCGTTTATATCGGAACATATTCCTCTTCGCGAAATCATTTTCGATCACTACTTAAATTTCATTCCATACTACGGTAATTTATTTAGCCCACTCTTCACTTTTATTTCGGTTATTTTATTTACTTCTAAAATGGCAGCGCAAACAGAGTTTGTAGCTATATTATCTAGTGGCACGAGTTTCACTAGAATTTTACGTCCCTATATGATTGGAGCCGCTATTATCACCTTTGGCTCTTTAGTATTAAGTCATTTTATTATCCCTAACGCTAACAAAACTCGTATTGCTTTTGAGGATAAATACATAAACGATGGCTATAATACCAGTGAAATTAATATCCATAAACAAATAGCGCCAAATGAAGTTTTGTATTTGGGTAATTACGATAACACAACCAATTCAGCGAATCAAATCTCTATCGAAAAAATTGCTAATAACCATTTAGTTTCTATGCTTAAAGCAGAAAGCATGAAATGGGATAGCGCATCACGTTGCTGGGATTTAACCAATGTGTTTCAACGCGAATTAATTTATAAAGAATTAGATTCTGTTAAGCCTAACATGCCAAAATTCGTGTACCATGAAACGCACACTTCTTTTCCTACAAAGCGCATTAAAATTGATTTTTCGCCGAAAGATATGCAACGTTTCGAAAGTAAAATTGAAGTCATGACTTACTTTGAGTTAAAGGAATACATACTTAAAGAAAGCATAAAGGGTTCTAATCGCGTTCAGTTTTTCACTACAGAAATGTATAAACGGACCTCATTTCCTTTTGCAACATTTATACTAACTATTATTGGGGTATCTATTTCTTCTCGTAAAATAAGAGGTGGTGTTGGCTTGCATATAGCTGTTGGTTTAGTGTTAAGTTGTGTGTATATATTATTTATGCACGTGTCCACTACCTTTGCTACAACCGATATGATGCCGCCTATGTTAGCTGTGTGGATTCCTAATATAATTTTCTCAGCTGTGGCTTTCTATTTGTATAAAAACGCACAACAGTAATGTTATTTTTGTAGCAATCAACATGGAAATTATTTCAAAACTAAAATTCAATGTAGTATTCGCTTTGTTAACGGCATTTATTATAGTTGTTGTAAATGCTGTCTTCACTGAGTTTTCTGTTTTAAATTCATTTCAATCCGAAGATTTTTGGATAGTTTGTGCGTTATTATTCATTGGCACATTAATCATCAAACGTAGTGCTCAGTTAATCTATTTTGGTTTTTTGATATTCATTTTATTAATAGAATTGCTGCATTGGAGTTATTACAAAAACCCGATTCTTCCAGCCGAATTATATAAATTTTTTACTGAGTATACAGAGATTTCACAAGCCATGGGGGCTAATGTTATAAGTTTATTTATTCTCCCATTAATTACTGTAACAATTGTTATTGGATTATTTTATATACTGATTACTCGAAGTTTAATGCAGTCATTTAAAGTTCCTTTTATATGGATACTACCTTTTGTCGCTGTTGGCGTACTTACGTATAATGCGTCATTAGAGCGTTCCGTGAATCGTTCTCAAAATTTAAATCAAAATTTATTACGTTCAGGCTTAGAGTGTATGGGAAGTTTTTTTGGAAAATATTTACCAACTAAACTGAGCGATAAAAATTATGGAGGTATAGATAAACCTTTGCCAAAAAGAATCCAACCAAGTAATGCTGATATTATTTTAATCATCGGCGAAAGCTTGTCTTATCAACGCATGAGTTTATTCGGATATTCAAAAAAGACCACGCCAAAACTGGATAGTCTTTTTAATTTGAATCAAATTTTTAAAAAGAAATGTATTCCTGGCGCTACCTGTACAGAGGTTTCAGTGTTATCTTTTTTTAATCAACTCGACTCTGTAGGGCAATATAATCAAGTGTTTCAAGGCAATCATTTTTTATTTAAACTGGCTAAGCAAAACAAGTATAATACAGCTTTTATTACTAGTCAATCATTAAGCGCTACATCATCCTTTATGGGCCAAATGGATAAAAATTACATTGATTATTTTTCAGCCGCATCGGTTTACAATCCTCAATTATCGGGCACAGACTTTTCTTTAGATACGATACTGTTACCTCAATTTAAAAAAGTATTAAGTTCAACTCAAAATAATTTTATAGTGATGCAAATGTATGGTTCACACGAGCAGTACCAACAGCGCTATCCTATGCAGTACAACCGTTTTAGCGAAAAAGAATATAAATTTCCTCAGTCCGCTCATTATGATAATTCGGTATTATATACAGATTATAATATCGCTAATGTTATTGAATATATAAAAACTCACGCCGCTAAACCTACCTATGTGTTTTTTGTTTCTGATCACGGCGAATGCGCAGGCGAAGAAGATGTTTTTGGGCATAATATGTTTCGTAATCAAGTG
>JAYSTR010000043.1:0-14026 GCA_043719555.1 Bacteroidota bacterium
TGTTGGTCACTTAGCTGATACATATAGCAAAGCTGCAAGTTCTATTGCTAGCTTAGCAGAATCTAATGATGCTGGTTCTTCAATTGGAGAGTCTTTAAATTCAGTGTCTAAAAATTTATCTGCATTAAATGCAACTTACGAATTACAATTACAAGGTTCTCGTGGCCATTTAGAAGCTACTGAAAAATTCTATGGTGGATTAGGTGAGTTAATGAAAAACTTACATGATTCTGTTGAAGATACTAAAAAATATCGTGCAGAAATGTCTACGTTATCTAACAACTTAACTGCTTTAAATAGCATTTATGGTAATATGTTAGGCGCAATGAATTATAACAAATAATAAATCCACTATTTGCAGATGAACTAAGGTAATGCCTTAGTTCATCTGTTATTACTAACTAATACTTAAAAAAACATACTATAGCACTATGGGAGGCGGTAAAGAAACACCAAGACAGAAGATGATCGGGATGATGTATCTCGTATTAACGGCTCTTCTGGCAATGAATACATCAAAACAAGTTTTGCAAGGTTATTTATCTGTAAATGAAAGTTTAGCGAAATCTAAAGAAAATTTAAGAGAAAATAATGCTCGTACAACTAAATCTTTCGAAGCGTCTATTAATGGGAATGCAGCAGCTAAGCCGTATTACGAAAAAGCATTAGAAGCTCAAAAAGCAATCGAAGAAACATTTAAATACATTTCTCAAGTTAGAGCAAATGTTGTTGTTCATACAGAACATGATTTAACTCAAGGTAACGAAAAAATTGGTGATACATTAAATTTGCGTCGTATGGAAAAAATCGACGATTATGATATTCCTTCGCATGTATTAGGTTTAGGTGAACCTAAAGAACCAGAAAAAGGCCCATTAACTGCGTTTGAATTACGTGGTAAATTAAATGGATTACATGATAAATTAATTGCGATGGTTGATGGGATGCAAAAAGATCCTAAGACTAAATTGTTAGATGATGATTATCAAGGTATTAAAAAGAAAATAGGATCTATTAAACCTACTGATAGTAATCGTGACGAAGATGGTACCAAATTTAATTGGGAAATGGATAATTTTTATCATTTGCCTTTAGCTGCTGTTTACACTAGTTTTACTAAAATTCAAAATGACTTAAAGAACGTTGAAGCCGAAATGTTACAAGTGTTTTCAGGCGCTAGTGGTAAATTAGCTATAAAATTTGACCATCTAGAAGCAAAAGTTATTGCTCCATCATCTTATATTCAAGCAGGGCAACAATACCAAGCCGATATCTTCTTAGCAGCATCTTCATCTAAGTTAGGAGCTGGTGATTTAGAAGTATTAATGGGTGCAGATTCAGCATCTACAACAGGTGGTACTGCGATTCCAATTGAAAATGGTATGGGTAAATATACTGTTGGTACTAGCGGACAAGGTGAGCAAACATACAAAGGAGTTATTAAATTTAAAAAACCAGATGGTTCCTTTGATCGTTACCCATTCTCTGCAACGTATATGGTAGCTGCTCCTGCAACTGCTGTTGAAGCTGAAAAAATGAATGTATTTTATATCGGGGTTGAAAATCCAATTGCAGTTTCTGCGGCAGGTGTTTCTCCAACTGATTTAATTGTAAATGCTGTTGGTGGTGGTGTTGTTAAAACTGGTGGTGCTGGTGGAAAATTTGTATTAAAATTTTCAACTCCTGGTGAGTGTTCTATTAGTGTGTCTGCTAAAACCAAAGATGGTAACAAGCCACAAGGTCCTCCTAAAAAATTCCGTGTTAAGAAAATTCCAGATCCAGTTGCTAAAGTTGGTGGTAAAACAGGAACAGTTGATATGAAAAAATCTGAATTGGCTGCAATTGGTGGTGTAGGTGCTGAATTAGCAGGATTTGATTTTGATGCTAAATTTATTGTTACATCATTTGAGTTAAGTGCTGTTGTTAAAGGTGCTTTAAAAAGTGAAGTTTGCCCAGGAAATAGTTTATCTCAAGGTGCAAGAACTATATTAAGTTCTGCAGGTGTAGGTAGTAAAATATTTGTTGAAAACGTAAAAGCTAAAGGTCCAGATGGTACTATCAGAAGTATCCCAGGTGTTACAATTAAAGTAAAATAAATTGTAACTTTAATCTGATTTAGTTGTTATAGAATAAAGTAAAATAAATAATTATGAAAAAAGTATCGCATATTTTGTTTTTAGCTGTAGTTTTATTTACAGCAGTAAATATCAATGCTCAACCTGGTGTTTTTCAACCAGGTGATTATAGAGATGGGATTTACGACAAAGAAAATTCTATTGAACGTAGATTTATTCCTTATACACACTTACGTGAAGGTGATGTAGTTTGGGAAAAACGTACATGGAGAGAATTGGATATGCGTGAGCGTCAAAATCATCAATTGTATTTTCCTGTAGAAGCGGTAACAAGTCGTATTTCGTTTTTACAAACCTTATTTAAATATATTTTAAAAGGTGAAATTATTGCGTTTGGTGATGAAGAGTTTTTAACTCCTTATGAGCCTTCTCAAATTCGCTCAAAAATTGTAAAGATTGATACGGTTGAAAAATCTGAGTATTTACCTGATGGATCAGAAGTTACAACTCGTGTTGGTACTGCTGATAGTACTTGGATGTATTTAGGCTTTCGTAAATTGCGTTTAAAAGAAGATTGGTTTTTTGATAAACAAAAATCAGTATTAGAAGTACGTATTTTAGGAATGGGTATTTTTACTTATGATGAAGATAAAGAAGCTGTAAAAGAGCAATTTTGGGTGTATTTCCCAGCTTGTCGTCCATTCTTTGCAAAACACGAAGTTTATAATGTGGCTAATGATGCTGAACGTAGAACTTTCGAAGATATATTTTGGAAACGACAGTTTGCTAGTGTAGTTACTAAAGAAACGAATGTGTACGATCGAGCAATTAATGAATACTCAAAAGGTATTGATGCCTTACTTGAATCTGATCGAATTAAAAACGATATTTTTAAATGGGAGCACGATTTGTGGCACTTTTAATATAAAATTAAAAAAACCCTTTCACGTAACTGAAAGGGTTTTTTGTTTGGAATAATGGATAATAAATTTTATTTCGGTTTAATTTTAATTAATGTTTATTCATATAGCTTAATGGCATATGATAAATATCATGCCATCAAAAACAATGATCGTATTAGTGAAAAAACACTTTTGTTAGTTGCTTTTTGTTTTGGCGCATTCGGTGTATTTTTGGGAATGCTAAGGCCTATTTCTCACAAGAAAAATAAATTAAAATTTAAATTATCAATCCCCTTATTTTTGATATTGAATTTGTTATTGGGATATGTTATGATCAATCATCTATAATTTAATGGAGGAAATTAAAAACAGATATTTTATTATCAATAAACCATATAAAATGGTTTCGCAATTTGTTAGTCCTGATAATGTAAATTTATTAGGAGATATTAATTTTGATTGGCCAGAAGGAACACATGCTATAGGTAGATTAGATAATAATTCTGAAGGCTTATTAATTTTAACAACAAACAAACGTGTAACTAAATTATTGTTTGAAAGTGATAAACCACATAAGCGTACTTACGTTGTACATTGTGAAAAAGTAATGAGTTTAGAAACACTTGAAAAAATCAGAACTGGCATAAGTATTAGAATTAAGGGTGGAGGTTATTATACAACAACTGCCTGTGAAGCAGAAATTATTGATAAGCCAACTTACCTACAAAAGCGCGCTCATGAGTTCAGAGAAGATTTACCACATACTTGGATATCGTTAACACTAACTGAGGGTAAATACCATCAAATACGAAAAATGGTCTCTGAAGTAAGGCATCATTGTAAACGCTTAGTGAGAATATCAATAGAAGATTTAGAGTTAGGTGATTTAGAGCCTGGTGGGGTAAGAGAAATTGAAGAGGTTGACTTTTTTGAAAAACTTAAAATTGATAATTGGAATTAATTGTTTAATTATTCTTCTGTATCCACTTATCAATTTGCCAAGTTAAAAGCGAAGAGCCAATACCCACGACCATTCCGCCTAACACATCTGTTGGAAAATGCACGCCTAAGCGCATGCGAGAATAACCAACACCACAAGCGTATACATAAGTAGGCACGGCTACATACCATTTTTTAGTTGCTAGAGTTAACGCAGTAGCTGTTGCAAATGCAGATGATGTATGTCCTGAAGGAAATGAGTGAGGACCTGCATCGGTTCGTTTAATAATATCTTGAGGATATTGAACAAAAGGTCTTCTTCTGTTTATAGTATATTTTAGGCCAGTAGTTATTGCAATATTTAATACGATGGCTGCTCCTGTTTTAATACCATTACGCATCATCACTTTATCATCCTTGATATATCCATTTATAAATAATGCTGAAGGGGCAATAACGATTGCCGGATAAATAGATAACGAGGTTAATTCCATCGCCTTATCCCAATGTGGATGGTCAGTTTGATTCAGTGATTTTAATAATTTTAAATCGACGGTTTGAGCTTGCAATGTATGGCTTGTCATCATTATAAAAATGATAGACGAAATAATTGGTTTGTAATATAAACTATACATTTAGCGTAAATGTAATGATTGAAAATAAAAAAACCTCAACAAATAATTGTTGAGGTTTTTTTTGGAAAATGTTTTGTGAATTATTTTCCACCTTGCATAGCTTTTAATTCATCCATTGTCATTAATTTATAGCCATCAGTTGATAATACAAATTTAGAATCTGATACTGGATCAATAGAAACTTCTTTAGCAACCATTTTAAATTTCATTGGTCCTTGCGCACCATTATATTCTAATGGAACACCATTTAAGCCTTTCATGATGTTTTGTCCGCGACCTTTTCCAGCTTTATTTGGATTTTCGAATTTATCACAAACCCACATTTCTGTTTTCTCTTCTTTTTTATCTTTAGATACAGTTGTAACATTTACTTTTTTACATTCGTAGCCAGCAATGGTTTTTGTTTCTGTGGTGTACTCAAATTTCGGGTCAACAGGCTTATCTTTTGTTTTAGCTTCTGCTTTGTCCATCTCTTCTTTTGTTTGTTTAATGGCAATTTTATTTCCCATTTGTTCCATTAACATAATCATACCATTTTCATCAATAGCAGTTTGATTTGTAAACATCATAGATGACATTTCTGTTAAAGCTTTCCCGTTTTTAAAAGTTGATTTTAATTCCATATCACCCATCATTGCTGCTTGTTCAGGTGGTAAGCCTTCCATCTTCATATCATAAACGATATAACCTTCCTTAATTTGTTGTGCATTTAAACTTAATGCTGATAATACTAGAGCTGATAATGCTGTAAATAATTTTTTTTTCATAATAATTTTTATTGTTTGCTTATAGATTTCAATTGATATGCCAAAGTAATAATTTGATAGTAATGTAAGTGTGAAAATATGCTAAATGGTGATTTTTTAATGTAGACTAAACTAGAGTTAGTTTTGAATATCAGAAAATAGTTTTTGCATTTCTGCACTTGTCACCTTTTTATAGTGCTCTGGAACTTCAAAAACATCGTCTTTAATTTCCTCTTTTTTTACTAAAGTAGCCGTAAATTCCATTTCTAACCCTAATTTTTTTAATCGGTATTGCATCAGCATTCCTTTTATTTTTTTGTAGGGAGATAAGTAATTAACGCTATCACCTCCAATTTCGTTAGTGTAGTACACATCAAAACATACATTGGGATTAGATAATAACGTTGCTTTTATTTTTTTACAGTTATAGCCTGCAATTTTTTTAACTTCTTTTGTTTCTTCAAACTTTAAAGAGTAACTATCATTTTCTTTCGTTAAATCTTTTTCAGGTTGAATACATGCGTCTTTGATATCCATAAACTTAACTAATTGAGTTAAGGTTTTATTACTAGGATTGCTAATAAACGCTGTATTAAAAATACCCATTGTACTCATGCTAAATTCAAATTTATTGTCTTTGAATTTTACTGTTGCTGCACTTGGTGCTAAACCAGCCATTGGATGCTTTTCATCAACCACTTTAGCATCAAATTCAATAACGCCTTCGCGCAAAGATTCGGTGCTTCCAGATTGTTTACACGAACTCATATACAATAGACAAACTACTGAAAGAGAAAAAAATATTGAAGACCGTATTTTCAAAAAAATAATTAAAGTTTATGCAAGATAATCATTACAAGTTAACTCACAAATTTAATAACCTAAAATTTTAAGCATTGATTTGTAGCTTTGTTCCTTTGCAAATAAGCGAGTTGATAATTTACCATCTTCGTCTTTATCAATTAATACGTGCTTTGGCGCAGGCACTAAACAATGTTGCGTACCCCCATAACCACTTAAAGCTTCTTGATAAGCGCCCGTGTGGAAAAAGCCAACATACAAAGGCTGCTTGTCTGTTTTAGATATTTTTGGTAAAAACACTTGATTAGTGTGGGCTTCGCTATTATAATAGTCCATACTATCGCAGGTTAATCCTCCCAAATTTACTGGAGCATAAGGTTTTTCCCAATTATTAACTGCCAATAAAATAAAACGCTGATTAATACCCCATGTATCGGGCAAAGTTGTAATAAACGAGCTATCAATCATATACCATTGTTCGCGGTCGTTTTGTTGTTTTTGGTCAATTATTGAGTACAATGTTGCACCGCTTTCGGCAACAGTAAAGGAGCCGAATTCTGTAAAAATATTTGGTTCATCTATTTCATGTTGTGTACAAAACGATTTAATTTGTGCTACAATTTCCTCAACCATGTATTCATAACTATAATCAAAACTAAGTGATGTACGAATTGGCATACCACCTCCAATGTTTAATGAATCAAGTGTTGGACAAATCTTTTTTAATTCTCTGTATATATTTAAACATTTGTTTAATTCTGTCCAGTAATAAATAGTATCCTTAATACCATTATTAATAAAAAAGTGAAGTAATTTTAATTCAAACTTCGGATTGTTTTGTATTTTTTCTTTATAAAGACTTATAATATCTGTATAGCGGACGCCTAAGCGGGATGAATAGAAAGCAAAAGAGGGTTCTTCTTCAGTACTAATTCGTATTCCGAGCTGGCATTTGGGTGCTTTTACATTCTTTTTATAATAATCAAATTCGTCTAAATGGTCTAAAACTGGTATTACATTGTAGCCATCATTAAGTAACTCCGAAATGTATTGTTTATAATTATCTTTCTTATAGCCATTACAAATTATAAATGTTTCTTTTGATATTTTTTTCTTTTTTATCTGTTCACGAATAATTTGAATATCGTAGGCTGATGATGTTTCGATATGGACATCATTTTTTAAAACTTCATCCAAAACAAATGAAAAATGAGAGCTCTTAGTACAATAGCAATATACATATTTGCCTTTATAATCTGCCTTTGCCATAGCTACATTAAACATCCGCTTGGCTTTTTGTATTTGGGATGTTATCTTAGGTAAATAAGTGATTTTTAAAGGCGTACCATATTGCTTGATAATATCCATTAATGGGATATCATTAAAGTATAATTCGTTGTCAATAACTTCAAATGATTCTTGAGGGAAATCAAACGTTTGTGCAATTAAATCTTGGTATTTATTTTCCATTCGGTAAATGTAAGTTACTTACATTACATAGCAAAGGGTTTAAGTAAGTAATTCGGATTTTAACAAAAAACTTAATGTTGCATTAATATTAGGTTTTTTACTGTTTCTTTGATGCAAATAATTAAAACAAAACACTTATTTTTGCGCCATGATTCAACGTAAACAAACACTTTTTTTATTGGGAGTAATGATAATTGGCATTTTGATGTTTTTTGTGCCGATTATGATAATGGCTGGAGATACGCATAATGAATCTTTGAATTTGTTATATGTTTCCAATAAAGCTTATGAAAATACAAATATTTACTATCCTTTTATTTTAAACTGTTTAATTCTAATATTAAGCATAGTGGTTATTTTCCTTTTTAAAAATAGAGTATTACAGTTTAGGCTTAGTAATTTTATAGTATTACTAAGTATTGTACATACCTCATTATTTTTTATGTTATCATTCGATGTTGCATTTAGTGTAGTTCATGAATATAGTTTCGGCGCATTCCTTCCTATCATTAGCGCTATTTTCGCTTATTTAGCTGCTTATTTTATTAAAAAGGATGAGCAAATGGTGCGTAATGCAGATCGCATTCGCTGAACTAATTCGCAACATAATAATAGGAATTAAGGTATCTCACAATTTTCTTGGTGATACGATGTTGATAAATTGGCTTTTTTTTGAACATTTTGCCAATTTTCGACCAAAAAACCTTTCGTTTTCATGTTTTTTGTTAAAAAATGATACTTTTGTGCCACTAACTAAAACACACAAAAATGAAATTAGCAGAAATTCAAGATTTAATTAAATTTGTTTCGAAGAGTGGCGTAAATGAAGTTGAATTAGAAACAAAAGAAGTTAAAATAGTAATTAGAACTGGTAAACCTACTACTGCACCAGTTGTATATCAAAATGCTCCAATGCAATATGCGCAAGCTCCAGTAGCACAGGCTCCTGCTCAAATTACAGAAGCAGCTCCAGCAGCACCTGTTGCAGCTCCAGCAGCTGTAGCATCAGCTGAGGCAAAATACATCACCATTAAATCACCTATGATTGGTACATTTTATCGTTCAGCTGGACCAGATAAGCCTGTATTTGCAAATGTTGGTGATGCAATTGAGGTTGGAAAACCAGTTTGTATTATTGAGGCAATGAAGTTATTTAATGAAATTGAAAGTGAAATTAAAGGAACAATTGTAAAAGTATTAGTAAATGATGCTTCTCCAGTTGAATATGACCAACCTTTATTCCTTGTTGATCCTTCTTAATAATTAATTCAAGGTTTAAGATTCAAAATTCAATGATATGATTATCCTGAATTTTAAACGTTTAACTTTAAATCTAAACTGATGTTTAAAAAAATATTAATTGCCAATCGTGGCGAAATTGCTTTGCGTGTTATAAGAACTTGCAAAGAAATGGGAATCAAAACTGTTGCAGTTTATTCTACAGCAGATAAAGAATCATTACACGTTAAGTTTGCTGATGAAGCTGTTTGTATTGGCCCACCAGCTAGTAAGGATAGCTATTTAAATATGGCTAACATTATTGCTGCTGCTGAAATTACAAATGCAGATGCAATTCATCCAGGTTATGGTTTTTTAAGTGAGAACGCTAAGTTTTCGGAAATTTGTCGCCAAAATAAAATAAAATTTATTGGCGCTTCTCCAGAAATGATTAACCAAATGGGTGATAAAAGTAACGCTAAAACAACAATGATAAATGCTGGTGTGCCATGTGTGCCTGGCTCTGAAGGGTTGTTGGATAGTGTTGAGCAAGGAAGAGAATTAGCGATAGGTATTGGATATCCTGTTATTATTAAAGCTACCGCAGGTGGTGGAGGTAAGGGTATGCGTATTATCTGGAAAGATGAAGATTTTCAAAATGCATGGGATAGTGCTACACAAGAGGCTTCAGCGGCTTTTGGTAATGGTGCTATGTATATGGAAAAATACATTGAAGAGCCTCGTCATATTGAAATACAAATTGTTGGAGATGCGCACGGAAAAGCATGTCACTTAAGCGAGCGTGATTGTTCGGTACAGCGTCGTCATCAAAAATTAGTTGAAGAAACGCCTAGTCCGTTTATGACTCCTGAATTACGTGAATTAATGGGCGATGCAGCTGTTAAAGCAGCATTATCTATTGGTTATGAAGGCGTAGGTACGGTTGAGTTTTTAGTTGATAAGCACCGTAATTTTTACTTTATGGAGATGAATACTCGTATACAAGTCGAGCATCCAATAACTGAAGAAGTAATTGATTATGATTTAATACGTGAGCAAATATTAGTTGCTGCAGGTGTGCCAATTTCGGGTAAAAATTACTATCCGCAATTACATGCTATTGAGTGCCGTATTAATGCCGAAGATCCATTTAAAAACTTTACACCATCTCCAGGTAAAATAACAACGTTGCATACACCTGGTGGACATGGTATTCGTGTTGATTCACATGTGTATAGTGGTTATACGATTCCTCCAAACTATGATAGTATGGTTGGTAAGTTAATTACTGTTGCGCAAACTCGTGAAGAGGCAATAGCTAAAATGCACCGCGCCTTAAGTGAGTACGTGATAGAAGGTGTAAAAACAACGATTCCGTTTCATATTAAATTAATGCAAAACGAAGATTTTAAAGCAGGTAATTATACAACTAAGTTTATGGAAACGTGGGATTATACTAAATAATAAATATATTCTATACATAAAGAGCCTTAATTAGTAATAATTAAGGCTCTTTTGTTTAATGTCATATCGAGTTGTATAGAATCTGTATTAATTTGTGTTCTCGACTAAGCTCGAACTGACACGGCAGTATAATAGAATAACTTATAAGTAATCTGTGTTATCTGCTTTCTGTTTTTTTTGCGTTAGATTACCTCGAACTTGTAAGATTTTTTAGTGAAGAAGAAAATTACGTTTTACGTAACTCGAAATTCTGACCTAAATAAACTCTACGTACCATTTCATCATTTGCTAAATCTTCGGCTGAGCCTGATTTAATTACTTCTCCGGCATACAACAAATAAGTTCTATCAGTAATGTTTAATGTTTCGTGTACGTTATGATCCGTAATTAATATACCAATGTTTTTGTCTTTTAATTTCCGAACAACTTGCTGGATGTCTTCAACTGCAATAGGGTCAACACCAGCAAAAGGTTCATCTAATAAAATAAATTTAGGGTCGGTTGCTAATGCTCGAGCAATTTCTGTACGACGACGCTCACCGCCAGATAATTGATCGCCTAAGTTTTTACGAACGTGATGTAAGGCAAATTCATCCAGTAAGCTTTCAATTTTATGTTCTTGTTCGCCTTTGGTTAATTTAGTCATTTGTAATACAGCACGTAAATTATCTTCAATGCTTAATTTACGAAACACAGATGCTTCTTGCGGTAAATAACCAATACCTAATTGAGCTCGGCGATACATGGGTTCGTTGGTAATATCTTTATCATCTAAAAATATTTTTCCTGAATTTGGTTTTACCATCCCTACAATCATATAAAAGGAAGTTGTTTTACCAGCACCATTGGGACCAAGTAACCCAACTATTTCGCCACGTTGCACTTGCACGCTTACGTTTTTTGAAACAGTGCGGCTTTTATATTTTTTGGTAATATTTTCTGAACGTAAAATCATATTAAAATGCTAATTGAAATCCAAATTTAACCCCAAAATTATCTATTGCTTTGGTTCTTTGATATGTAGACCGCCATATAGCATCTACTCTAAATACTTTCATAATGTTTTCGATACCAGCACTAAACTCTACATAAGGTTCGTTACCTAGTGCATTTAGTGTTGTTGGGAATATTAATGTTTTACGGTTTCGCGCATCAACGCTACCCCATAAGGCCTTGCAAGTTACCACTTCACGTAATTTTAATTTCCGTATTAATGGTATTTTATTAAATAACAAGCCTTCGAAATGATGAAACACACCAGCTGATGTATATTGATCACTTGCAAATTCATAGTACTTCATTAAGTTATATGACATTTCATCATACACGTAGGTTTCGTTACCGCCATGTAATTCAAGTAACGGGTAGGGAACAGCCCCAAAAATTTTACCGGCTTCAAATGTATAATCGGTGTATCCTAATAAAGAGATTAACCGAACACGATCACTTAAATTAAATACCACTTTTTGATAATCGTATTCGCCTCTGAATGCGTTTTGTAACGACTTAGAATAATTAATTTGTAATACTGGCCATTTAGTACCTAAGCTTATTCGTGAGAAATCGCCACTAATAAATTTTTCTTTATAGGCAAAACGTATGTTGGCTCTTATTTCTGTATTTCTGATGTTTTCTTTTGTTGTAATAGTTCCATCTTTTTTCTGATAACGATATGCGTTAATTAATAACGGTGTAATTGTTCTGCCGATGAGTGTAAATTTTGTGGTTAATCCATCAACCCATTCACGTTCATACCATGCATAAGTTTGATCTACACGCGTTAAATTAGTTAAGGGACTTGTTCTAAATAAAGAGGCAAATAAGTTATCCTGAGAAAAACCATTTTGGCTTTGGCCTAAAATCTCATAATCGCTTTTGTATGTCATACCAACTAATTGCCTACGTGGTTTTTTAGAAATAAAACTTTTAAACCCTAAACTATATTTAAATTTTTCATCTTTAAAGCCATAAGCCACATAACCTTGTAACTCATACCAACGACTAAACTTACTACTGGTTCGGCCACCAAAACGTGCACGCCAACCTTCAATTTTATTATAACTTACTAAATTATAATACGGGCCAATTTCAAAATTATTAACTGTTTTGTAACCCGAAACAAAAATGGTGAAAAAATCTACCCAGGTTCTATATACTGGTAGTGTTTTAATTGTATCTATCATGTGATAGATTTTTTTCTCGCGAACAGATAAGCTATCATGACGGTTTTTATCCCAAAAATCATCATTGTATTTTGAGGCAGAGTCTAACACCACAATCTTATCTCCAAATTCATAAAACTTGGTTTCTTTAGGATGGTTGATATCAAAGTTTTTGTACGACGTTGTTTTACGACCATATACACCAACTTGATCTGGCTTTACCGCAAAGTCAATTACCAATCGGTCTTTACTTAGCATCCAAGTCGTATCAATTTTATTAAACTCTTGCACTACGTTGGCGGCATTAATAAAGTTAATGTTGGCATCTTTAGGAATACTCATCTCTAAACGTTTTACAGCCCAAGTACTATCAGCTATCCACATATTTCCGCTAAAGCAAAGTTCTTGTGGACGCTTAGATTTAAAGCGAATGTGATAACACCATGTATTACCAATAAATAAACTATCCTCTAAATAATATTTATAATAAAACAATCCATTATCGGCTATAGGGCTAGTAAAGTTTTTTCCAAAAATTAAAATATTATTATCATAGATATTTACGTTTTGATACATATCACCCATAATGGCTGATATACTTGGGTTTTCGATACCCGTAATTTTACTCGCTTTAATCACTTCCTTTTTTAAACTCGGATCGCTGCGGTAATAAAAATCAGATAAAGATTCGGTAATAAAAATTGGTAAAGATGGTTTTTCTCCTGAGTTTAAACTATCCACATTATCAAAGATAAATTTAATGGGTTTAAATAATTTTTTCTCACGCATTTCCTTTGGGATACGATTTAAATCAAACTCCACTTTATTGTACGACTCGTATTGATACGCATCTAAACGACGTTTGTTGTTTATGGGTTTACGAGCAATCACGTTTCTAATAATGCGATGCGCTGGATTTTCGCCAGCTTTCACTACAACCTCTAAAAGATTAACACCTTCTAATTGCAAAGGAAAATTTATGCTTTGTGTGATTCCACGTTTTATAGCCCAAGACTGACGGCGGTAACTCACATAGGTTGCAATAACCGAATCGCCTAACTTACTTGTAGTAATGCTGTAATTTCCATCAAAATCGGTACTAGCACCAACGGTTGTGCCTTTAATAATAACAGGAACAAAGGGCAATGGCTCTTTTGATTCGGAATCAAACACCTTACCAGTAATGGTATAATTTTGCGAACGCAAAGCCATACTCATAAAAAACAGTGGTAAAATATATTTTAAATATAAAGGCTTAATCATTAATTTTAATATCTTTTAAAAGTAGTAATAACTGCCTGAAAATTCAATTTTATTTTGATTAACAATTAACTATAACTTACCTATTTTAACCGATAAAAACTATGCTTTCATTAACACCATCCGAATTAGCAATCCCTCAACTTCATCAGTATTTATTGGGCGCAGTAGGCCCCCGTCCTATTTGTTTTGCAAGCACAGTTGATGCGCAAGGAAATCATAACCTGGCTCCTTTTAGTTTTTTTAACGTTTTTAGTGCTAAGCCACCTATCGCAATTTTTTCGCCGAACTTAAGTGGTAAAACCGGTAAGGCAAAAGACACTCATTTAAATATTAAAGAAGTGCCTGAGTGTG
>JAYSTR010000044.1:0-34352 GCA_043719555.1 Bacteroidota bacterium
GTTGAGTTTTATGGAATATTTCTGTAATTTTTCAAATTTCGATAAAAACTAATTATAAATATAGATAATCCTATAAATTAGAGGTGTAAAAAATTTAATCACTATGAAGTATTTTAACTCCACAATTATAAGTTTATTAATTACACTAAATGTGTTTTCTCAAACGCATTATTGCGCTCAACGAAAATCGGCGGGTAGTGTTTTTAAACCAAATGCAAAAACTGCAGTAGGTTATATTGCGCCTGAAACTAATTATGATTTAAAATTTTATCATTTAAATTTGAATGTAGAGCGTAACACGGCATTCATCAGTGGCAATGTTTTAAGTAAAGCAAAAGTTTTAACAGTTAGTTTGGATTCTTTTGCTTTTTTATTACACATTAATCACACGATTGATTCTGTAACGATAAATGGGGTTAATCAAAATTTTGTTCGAAGAGATAGTTTGGTATTAGCAAGTACAGGTTCAACCATTATGCAAAATCAACTATTTGATGCAGTTGTATATTATCATGGAACTTGCCCTAGCGGTGGTAGTGCAGCTATTGGAGATGGCTACAATGTAGGCACATCAGGTAGTTGGGGAAATGAAGTAACGTGGAGTTTGAGCGAAAGCCTAGCAGCTTATCAATGGTTTCCGTGTAAGCAAGATTTAAAAGATAAAATAGATTCATCGTGGGTATATGCAACAACCGACAGTTCAAATAAAGTTGGCTCTAATGGTTTATTAAAAAATGTAGTTACGATCGGTAATAAAAAACGTTACGAGTGGAAATCAATTCATCCAATTGATTATTATTTAATATCTGTTTCAACCGCTAAATACAAAGAGTATAATTTATACGCTCATCCTCAATTTTTAGTGAATGACTCTATTTTGATACAAAACTATATTTATGATAATGCAATTAATAACACGGCATGGGCTGGACAAAAAACAGCATTAAATTATATAGTGCCAACTATTGAATTGGAGTCAAAATTATATGGTATGTATCCATTTTATAAAGAAAAATATGGACACTGTATGGCGCCTTTAGGTGGTGGTATGGAACACCAAACGATGACAACACTTGGGTTTTTAGAATTTGAAATTGATGCTCATGAATTAGGGCATCAATGGTGGGGGGATCATGTAACTTGCAAACGATGGCAAGATATTTTCATTAACGAAGGTTTTGCTTCGTATACAGAATATTTATGCGACCAATATTTACCGGCAATATCTGGAACTTCGGCAGTAACAAAAATGTCTCAAGTACATAGTAGTGTAATGTCGCAACCTGGAGGTAGTTCTTATTTTACTAATGCTGATACAGTAAATGCCAATGTGATTTTTAGTTCACGGTTAACCTATGATAAAGGATCAGCTATAATTCACATGATAAGATATGAAATTAACAATGATTCTATCTTTTTCCCAATGTTACGTGCGTTTCAATCAGCATTTAGTTTTAGCACAGCGAGTGTACCTGATTTTAAATTATTTGTTGAAACGTATACAGGAAAAAACTTGACACAATTTTTTAATCAATGGTACTACGGACAAGGCTATCCAACCTTTAATGTAAAATGGAATCAAATTGCGAATAACACCCTGTATATTAAAAACACACAAACACAATCAATGTCAAGCTCAGTACCCTTATTTATAACACCATTAGATTATAGAGTTGTAAGAAGTGGTAAACCAGATACTATTTTAAGATTAACACATGATCAATTAATTAAAAATTATAGTTTACCGTTAACAGGCAATATAACAGCTTTATTTATTGACCCAGCTAATTGGATTTTAAACAAAGTGTTAGGCCCAACGAAAGATGTTACATTGGGAGTAACTACTGGTATTGATGAGTTGAGCCAAGTAATAGAAGCATTTGTGGGTCCAAACCCAACATCCGACATTTTAAATGTAAATTTGTATACTAATGAAACCGCTATTATTGAAGTTGTTGATATTGTTGGAAAACAAGTATTGGTAAAAGAATTTAATTCGCATGCAGAGTTTAATGTATCGAATTATGCAAATGGTATTTATATAGTAAATATAAAAAGTAAGGCGGGTGATTTACTAAAATCAACCAAAATAGTAAAAAATTAACTTGGCAAATTTAGATCGCATTATTTTAGGAATTGATCCAGGAACCGTTGTTATGGGTTATGGATTAATTCATATTAAAAACAATAAAGCATCACTCATAACACTTGGTGTAATTAAGTTAGATAAACTTACTGAACATAGCGATCGTTTAAAAGTAATATTTGAACGCGTAGTTAATTTAATAGATGAATATAAGCCTGATGAACTAGCGATTGAGGCGCCATTTTTTGGGAAGAACGTGCAATCTATGTTAAAGTTAGGTAGAGCTCAAGGTGTTGCCATAGCTGCAGCTTTATCCAAAAATATTCCTATGACGGAATACTCTCCAAAAAAAATAAAGATGTCGGTTACCGGAAATGGCAATGCCTCTAAAGAACAAGTAGCAGCCATGTTGCAAAGCATTTTAAAATTTGAAAACACCGATAAATATTTAGATGCCACAGATGCTTTAGCGGCAGCTATGTGTCATTATTTTCAAAGCACAAAAGCAACATCAGGAACTAAAAAATCATTTAGTAATTGGGAGAGTTTTTTAAATGCAAACCCTTCACGTAAAGTATAATTATTTGGTGAATGTAATTTTTGGTGCTATCTTCAATAGTATTAAACATTATAATCATTTAATGTCCTATTTATGAAAACAAAATATACAGAATTAACGATATCAATAGCGATAGAAGTTTACAAATCAATTAAAGATTTAAGTAAGGAAGACGCTGAGTTATTAGCATCAGCTAAATTGGCTGTTAAGCAGGCTTATGCACCTTATTCGGAATTTAATGTAGGTGCAGCTTTACGTTTAGCAAATGGACAAATACATGTTGGTAATAATCAAGAAAATGCAGCGTATCCGAGTGGGTTGTGTGCAGAGCGCGTGGCTATTTATCACGCAAGTGCATTGTATCCTAATGTGGCTATAGAGACGATTGCAGTTACATGTAAAACAAAAAAAGTAAAAGTAAGTGTACCCTTATCACCTTGTGGCTCTTGCAGACAAGCGATATCAGAGTACGAAAATAAATTTAAAAAGCCCATTCGTATGATTATGCAAGGCGAAACAGGAGAAATTTATATTACAAAATCTATTGAAGATTTATTGCCCTTAATGTTCAGCAAAAAATTTATTAAATAATTACTTAATAGATAACTTCAACTTTTCAAACACCGATTTCAATTCTTCGTTTTGCTCAAACACTTTAGTGGATTGAGGTTGAGATTTTATATTTGCGATACGCGCTTTGGTTTCGGGATGCGTGCTAAAATATTTCATATACTGCGATAATTCAGTAGATTCTTTATCTAACATTTGTAATAACTCGATCATCCCTTTTGGAGAAATATGATTGTTGAGCATTAGCTCTAATCCTTTTTCATCGGCTTGAGTTTCGAGTTCTCTATTATAATTTAGTTGTTTAAATTCATTGGCTTGTTGTGCAATACCTGCAGAAATACCGCTAACATCGCCAAACATAGCGGCAATAAACAAGCTGGACGATATAGAGCGACAAATACTTTTTAATGAATGTTGATAGGTGACGTGTGTTATTTCATGACCAAGCAAAGCACTAAACTCCTCATAGCTTTTCATATTTTTTAAGATGCCTGTGTATACAAATAATTTTCCGCCAGGTACAGCAAACGCATTGATATCATCGGATTCTAACACCGTAATTTTAATAGGATAGGTTGTGTTTAATTTCAGTTTGGCTAAAAATTGATTGGCAAGAATTGTTGCTGAATCGTTTACAGTATTCGTTTCGAGAACAGATGTAGCAATGGTTTCGCCTAGTTGTGTTTCGGTTTCAATAGGAATGAGTGTAGCTGCTTTTTCGCCAACCCACGGTAATACTATAAAGTAGGACGCTAAACACACACCAATAAATAGTATACAAACAGATAAAACCACCGCGAGTTTATGGCTAGCCATAAATCCCTTGGTGGTTTTAGTAAGATTTCCTTTTGATAATTGTGTAAATAAAAACGTAGCATTAGCGCCATAGCACTCAACTACCTGATGCGGATAATTGCCAAATTTTAAAGTAAAATGATTGCCGTTAATTTGATAATCATTTATGATTGTTTTGTTACATATAATACAGTGATTGTTTTGTTCGGTTAAATAAATAAACACACAATCATCTGAAACATGAAGGGTACACGGGTTTTCTTGTGCCGACAATCCATCAAAATAAACACACTTATCTGCTTGCATCTTAAATCGAGATATCTAACATATTTGCTAAGTCATCACCAGATGCATCCTTGTATTCATCTTCTGTTTGAAATAAATTAGTTGCATCAATGGCATCATCAAATTCGATATTACTATAAACAGTGCGCATAAAGCGATTTAAAGCAATACCAAAGCCAATACCTAACGTAAATACAATGATTAAATAGTTAACAAAAAACATCGAAAATATTTGACCTGCCGTTAAAGTAGAACGTATAGAAATTTCTTTTGAGCCTTGTATCACTTTCGTATTGTCAATTTCAAAAGCAACTCTGTTTTTCATATACCATAACGAGTAAATACCCAAGGTAATAATACTTAATAATACACCTTTTAATTTAATGATAAATAAATCACCGCCCTTACCATCAAATCTAAATTCAACATTTCCAAAACGTGTATGTGCCATAATGTATTTTCTTAATTCACAGTGCATCCAAGAACCATAGATACCAAACGTTACAACGGTTAATAACATTTGAGGTATAAACAATGCTACTAACTCTTTTAAAACGCCACGGTAGCCAAAATGAATGCCGCGCCATGAGGTGCGCGATAAACGGTATTTGTTTGAGCCATGAACCGCCACAGGAACCAATAACATAATTGCAATGATGTAAAATAAAAATCCTACAATCATTAATATTACTTGTTGAGAAGCCATACATCCTATTAAAACCCCAACTATTACAATTAGAATACCGATTGCTTTTAAAAAACCGATAAACATTTCTTTACCAGTACCATGAAAAACAAAACGTGTATCAATATATTCCGATTCGCCATATACATATTGTAAATACGAAGCCTTAGCCCAAGGGTAATAAATGCCAAGGGTAATTATCGTTAAAAGGTAATTAATAATAATTAGCCCAATTGCTTTTCCATGGTCGCCATGAAAGGTTAATAGTTTTTTAAATGTACCGTTTTCCATAAAATAATAGTTTTTAGTTTACTCTAAAATACTGTTTTTATTGGATTATACAACATCTCTACAAAATAAATACGAACGCTGTATTTTATTTATAAACGGTAATGCTTACACAAATAATTTATATAATTTAGAGGCTTATTATTATAATAAATTATGACAATTTTAAAATCTATATTATCTGTTGCATTAGTGTTGAGTGCAGCAAGTTATCAGGCTCAAACTAATAAAGCAAAACCCGCAAAAAAACATACAACTACTAAAACAAAAAAAGTTGAAGAAACTCCTTTTGTAAATTTTGAGTATGCTTTAAACGACCCTTATAAAGCTCGTATTTATACCTTGAAAAATGGGTTAAAAGTTTATATGTCTGTTTATAAAAACGCACCACGTATACAAACTTATATTGCTGTGAGAGCGGGAAGCAAAAACGACCCAGCATCGGCTACTGGTTTGGCGCATTACTTAGAACATATGGTATTTAAAGGCACGGATAAATTTGGGTCAAAAGATTTTGCAAAAGAATCGATAGAGATAAATAAAATTGAAAATTTATATGAAGTGTATCGTAAAACAACGGATACAGAAAAACGTAAAGCTATCTACCATCAAATTGACAGTATATCAGGAGCAGCAGCAAAATTTGCTATAGCGAATGAGTACGATAAAATGTTAGCAGGTATTGGTGGGCAAGGAACAAATGCCTATACTTCTTTTGATCAAACGGTTTATGTAAATGATATCCCTGCTAATCAACTAGAGAATTGGTTAAAAATTGAATCGGAACGATACAGAAAATTAGTGTTGCGTTTATTTCATACAGAATTAGAGGCTGTATACGAAGAAAAAAACAGAAGTTTAGATAATGACAACAGTCAACTTTGGGAGGCTTTATTTGGAGGCTTATTTACAAACCACAATTATGGCAAACAAACAACCATCGGAACGATTGAGCATTTAAAAAACCCTTCGATGAAGGAAATCAATAAATACTTTAACGAAAATTATATTCCAAATAATATGGCCATTTGTTTGAGTGGAGATTTGGATCCAGATGCTACGATTAAATTAATTGAGAAAACGTTTGGTTCTATGCCATCTAAGCCACACGCAAATTATGTATTTGAAAAAGAAACTCCTATTACAAAAAAAATTGCGAAGGAAGTTGTGGGTCCTGATGCAGCTAGCTTGGCAATGGCTTGGCGTTTTAATGGCGCTAACACTAAAGATGCTGATATGATTACTCTTGTTAATGCTTTACTAGCAAACGGTAAAGCGGGCGTTTTGGATTTAAATTTAAATCAACAACAAAAAGTATTGAATAGCGCAGGATACGCATATGTATTAAAAGATTATTCGATGCAAATATTATTTGCAAACCCAAAAGAAAACCAAACTCTTGAAGAAGTTGAACAATTATTATTAGCACAAATAGATAGTATAAAAAAAGGCAATTTTCCTAATTGGTTAATGACTGCGGTAATTACTGATATGAAATTAAATAAAACAAAAGAGCTCGAAAACAATGACTCGAGAGCCAATGCTTTTGTAGAGGCCTTTATTAATGATACTAAATGGCAATACTACGTAAGTACGATTGACCGTTTATCAAAAATTACTAAACAAGAAGTAATGGATTTTGTTACGGCTAATTATAATACGAATAACTATGCTGTAGTTTATAAACGCAGTGGTGAAAATAAAGATGTAACTAAAGTTGAAAAACCAACCATTACACCAGTTGATGTAAATAGAGATGATCAATCACCTTTTGTGAAAGCTATATTATCAAATACTGTTTCGGTTATAGCGCCTAAGTTTATTGATTATGATAAAGACATTGTAAAAACTACTATGAATGGAAATATTCCAGTATTATATAATCAAAATACCGAAAACCAATTATTTGATTTGTATTACCGTTTCGAAATGGGTAGTAATAACAATCAGTTATTACCTATAGCTGTTGAGTATATGCAATACCTTGGTACATCAAAATTGTCGCCAGCTCAAGTACAACAAGAGTTTTATAAATTGGGATGTTCGTTTAATGTGTTTTCACAAAAAAACTTAACGGTTGTTAATTTAACAGGCTTAAATGAAAATTTCGAAAAGGCAGTTGCACTTTTGGAAAGTTTATTTACTGATCCTAAAATTGATGAAGCGACCTTAAAAAACTTAGAAGGCGACATCTTAAAAAAACGTAATGACGCTAAACTTGATAAGGAAACGATTTTACAAACGATGTTAGTAAACTATGCTAAGTATGGCCCTGTAAACCCGGAAACATATTTATTAAGCGAAGATAGTTTAACACGATTACAACCTAATATGATTTATAATTTCATAAAAAGTTTAATGACTTATAATCATAACATTTTATATTATGGACCAAAATTAGTGGGTGATTTAAAAGAAATATTAAACACATCGCATCCTGTTTTAGCTTCGGGTTTAAAACCAGTTCCATCAGAAAAAAACTTCCCGTTAAAACAATTTGACAATACCATTTATGCAGTTGATTATGATATGACACAAGCTGAAATTGTGATGTTAACTCAAGGCGAATTCTTTAAAGCAGAAGCAGTACCAACCATCTCATTATATAACGAATATTTTGGTGGTGGAATGGGATCTATTGTTTTTCAGGATTTAAGAGAATCGAAGGCATTAGCGTATAGCGCTTTCTCAAATTATAAAACAGAGTTTAATCCAAAAATCCCTTATTATAATTTTTCTTACATCGGTTCGCAAGCAGATAAATTACCAGAAGCATTAGCGGGTATGTCGAGCTTATTGACGAATATGCCAAAATCGGATAATGGGTTTAATGCCTCTAAAGAATCGATTTTGCAAGGTATTAATACCGAGCGTGTAAATAAAGCAGACATATTATTTAATTACATCAGAGCTGAAAAGTTTGGAATGAAAACAGATATCAAAAAAGATGTTTATTCGAAAGTAAAAACAATGAAATTCGAAGACATTAAAAAGTTTCAGGAAGAAACCATTAAAAATAAACCAGCAACGTATTTAGTTATTGGAAAAAAAGATTTGTTAGACACTAAAACGTTAGAGAAATACGGCAACATAAAGTTTTTAACGCTTAAGGAAATTTTCGGATATTAATTAACCTTCTGTCAGTTCGAGCGTATTCGAGATGATTGAATTATAATTCTGCTATCTCGAATACCTTCGATGGTACAAAACAAAAAAGGAGCTAAATGCTCCTTTTTTTATTATAACAAATCGTTAGCTAAATTGGCTAACTCACTTCGTTCACCTTTTTGTAAGGTTATATGAGCGTACAATGGCTGACCTTTTACCTTATCTATCAGGTAACTTAAGCCATTACTTTGTGCATCTAAGTACGGCGTATCAATTTGATAAATATCACCCGTGAAAATTATTTTTGTGTTTTCGCCAGCACGTGTAATAATGGTTTTTACTTCGTGTGGCGTTAAGTTTTGCGCTTCATCCACTATAAAAAACATATTACTTAAACTACGACCGCGAATAAAGGCTAATGGACAAATTACGATTTTTTCATTTTCAATCATTTCGTTTATTTGTTTCAACTCTTTGTCGCGCTCCGTATATTGACTTTTTATAAACTTTAAGTTATCCCATAATGGTTCCATATAAGGATTTAATTTGCTAGTAATATCTCCAGGTAAATAACCAATATCTTTATTACTTAAAGGCACTATAGGACGTGCAATATATATTTGATGATAGTTACGGCGCTGCTCTATCGCGCCAGCTAATGATAATAACGTTTTACCGGTACCCGCAACACCTTGTATAGTTACTAATTTAATATCGGGATTCATTATCGCATCTAATGCAAAAGCTTGTTCTGCATTTTTAGGAATAATACCAAAGGCGGAAGTTTTAGTTACACGCTGTAAAGTTTTTGTGTGCGCATCAAACCGAGATAATACCGATGCATTACCATTTTTTAAAACGTAGTAATGATTATTAACAGGCTCATCTTTTTTAAATACATCTTTTACAGGACACGCACCTTTTTCGTAAATGGTATTTATAGTTGTTGGGTTAACGGCATCCATTTCGGTGCGGCCAGTATATAACTCATCAATGGTTAAGATTTTACCAGTCGTATAATCTTCGGCATGTATGTTAAGCGATTTTGCTTTAATACGCAGGTTAATATCCTTTGTAACTAAAATAACCGTTTTGTCTTTATTTTTTTCAGCCGTATAGATGGCCGTATTTAAAATTTTATGATCGGCTTTACGCTCACCAAATATTTTTTCAGCATCAATAGTTGATGAAGTATTCATCTCTATTTTGAAGTTACCGTGATACTTGCTACCAATTGGCGTCCATTCTTGTAAAGATTTCTTTCCAGATAAAGCATCTACATAGCGTGTAAACTCACGAGCAGCAAAGTTTTTGGTGTCATTTCCTTTTTTAAAATTATCTAATTCTTCAAGAACGGTGATTGGTATAACAACATTGTGCTCTTTAAAATTTTTGATGGCCGTGTGGTCGTAAATTATTACGGAAGTATCTAGTACAAAAATCTTTTTTTCGACATTTTTCGAAGGTGCTTTTTTTAAAATTACTTTCTTAGCCATAACATATAGTTTTAAGTGTATACTAAAGCTATACGTTAATTTTAAATTTAAGTTACGTGGGTAAATTAGAAATAAACAGGGAATTGTTTATTTAAAATGATTAAACTGCTCTAAAGCCAATTACTAATAAATCATCAATTTGTTCTAATTCACCTTTCCAGCTATTGATTTTATTTGCTACTAAGGTTTTTTGTTCATTCATTGGTAAGTCGCAAATGCCTATTAAAAAGACTTTCATGTTTTTTGTCATAAACTTACGTCCATCTGGCCCACCAAACTGATCAGGAAAGCCATCAGTTGTTAAATAAAGAGTGTCATTAGTTTCTAAAAGTAATTCGTGTTGTGTGTAAATAAAATCGAAGTCAGTTGTACTAGCTATACTTGCTTTGTTTGGTTTTATTTCGATTAATTCTTTTGTAGTGTGTTTAATTAACCACATTGATCGGTTGGCACCGGAATAATATAATTGTTTGGTTTGTTTATTATACTTGATAAGAGAAACCTCCATGCCATCTTTACTCTTACTATCTTTGCCTTCGTACTGTTTTAAAACTTGTTTAATAGAGTTGTTGGCTATTTGTAAAATGTCGTTTGGATTAGTTGAATGGGAGCAAGCCTCAGATAATTTTTCTGAGCAAATGGTACTCATAAATGCACCAGGTACACCGTGTCCCGTACAATCACAACAAGCTATTAAAAACTCGTTATCATTTATTTTTTTAAACCAGTAAAAGTCGCCACTAACAATATCTTTAGGTTGAAAAAATATGAAGTAGTTAGGATAGGTATCTGTAATTTCGCTTAAGCTCGGCAACACAGATTGTTGTATACGCTGCGCATAGTTAATACTATCCGTAATTTCCTTTTTCTGATGCTCAAGTAAACTTACTTGCTCTTCGATAGTTGCGGTACGTTCTTTTACAATACCTTCTAGTTTGATGTTTTGATCTAGTAAGCGCTTGGTATATAATTTTATAATTAAATAAAGAAATGCTAAGGCGATGAAACCATAAATAACATAAGCATATAAACTACGGCACCAAGGCGGTAGTATTTTAAAAGGAATATGCATTTCTAATATTTTAGAATCTTCGCCACTTTTAGCTTTAACGTGTAATGTATAATTTCCTTCAAATAAATTATTGTATTTTATAGTAAAATCTTTTTGCCATTTATTATATGTTTTTTCTTCACCTTCTAAATAATAGCTTATTTCTATTAC
Organism: Bacteroidota bacterium; assembly: GCA_043719555.1. Lineage (GTDB taxonomy): Bacteria > Bacteroidota > Bacteroidia > B-17B0 > Aurantibacillaceae > UBA4416. The sequence goes on from JAYSTR010000044.1 coordinate 11,095, forward strand.
ATCAAAATTTTCGTAATAATTGTATCCAATTTTAGCAGTAATACTATTGCTTTTATATGGCAGTTCTATGCTATAATCTTTAAAATTATCAGTATAACAACTGTTGCTTAATATTGTATCTGTTAACGATTTAAATTCGGTTAAAAATAAATTATAAGTTTTGTTATTAGTGGGTATTATGTCATTAAGTATATACAACCCTTCATCACACGATATAAGTGTAACATTGTTTAAGCTATCGTACGTAAACTGATTAACTTTTTTATTATTAAGTTGAGTTAAATAACTTTTATAATTATGCAATCCATTTGTTTCGGATTTATAATATGAAAATGAATTTTCATATTTATCTTGTATACCATCTAACAATCTGTTTTCCGAACACAACAAATTTCCTTTTACATCGATGGCTCGGAACACTTCCGATTTTGACGTGTATTTATTAAATATTGGATGGGGCTCACTATAATATATGTTTGATTTGTTTTTAATTATATATATACCTTTTGCTGTTCCTATTAACAATTCATTATTAAACTTAAACAAAAAATTCTCAATTTTATCATTAGGTAATCCACTTAACTTTGTGAGTTTATTTGCATTTTTACCTAAAACATAAATACCATTTAACGTGGAAGAAAAAAATGCTGTTTGTTTATTATCAATGGCAATATTTTTAATTTCTGAGCCAACTTCAAAATTTTTAAGAAATTTAAACGTTAAATTTTCTTCTTTAAAAACATCAATGCCGTTTTCATTTGAAACAAAATATGTTTTTGGATCTAAATTATCATTTATAATATATTGGGTATTGATATTATTTATTTGTAATATATTTTTACCATCATAAATAAATAACCCCTTTGGCGTGCATATAAATAAACGATTGTTTATTATTTTTAAATAATGAATTTGTTTATCAAAATTTAAAACTGGTTCAAATATTTTTTTCTCGGTATTATAAAATTGCAATCCTTTATCTGTAGCAACAACTAATTTGTTATTAAAATAAACTGCATCTTGAACAGGACCAGAAATTCCATTATCGCGAGTGTATTTTCGTAAAGGCGAATTAATTTCTACAAACGAAACACCATAATAATTTGGTAACCATAAATTGCCATTAAAATCTTCGTATGCAGATTTTATATTATTTTCGTATAAACCCGTTTTTGTATTTAGTTTATTTACAATTTCTAATTGTTTATTAAGTACAAATGCGCCACCTTTGTTTGATACTACCACAAAATCGCCATTACTTAAAGCGCAACCATTAATTATTTCACTCGCAATTAAATCGGCATCGCACTTTGCATTTATTTTTTTAAAAATAATTTTTTCGGGATTTAACGAATCGTATTGGGCTAATACAATACCGTTATTTCTGTAGCCAATAGCATAACTTGTTGCCGAAATTTTGTAGGTAAAAAATGCTTTGTCATGTGTAAATTCTTCGGAATTTAAAATTGGGTTTAACAACCCATTTTTCAATAACAAAATTTGATTATCAATGTCAATAAAATATAAATGCTTACCAATTAATATTGCCCTAGCATTAAAGGAATTTTGAGGATTAAAAACTTTAAAACTATTGTTTTTAAATTCAATAATTTTATCTGTTGAAATAAAATATATTGCTTTATTAAATTCTATAATTTGCCTAATAACAGATGTTGGCTGATCGTTTTGTTTTAAATTATTTAACAGGCTAGTATATTCATAATTACCATTTTTTTTCTTCAAAAAAATACCGAAATCATTTGTTTCGCCCAATGCATAATAAATAGTATTGTCGGTTGCATTATATATACACGACACTAAAACTTCGTTAGTTGTGTGTATGGTTTGCCAATTAACACCATCATTTAATAAAATTCCATTATAATTTGCTATAAATAATTCACCATTTTTATTTTGACAAATATTAAAATTATTTGCGTGTCCAAAATAATCTTTATTTGGTAAGTAGTTTCGAGTAAAATATTCTCCTTTTTGAGAAAATAATATCACGTAATTAAATATTAATAAATATGTAATCAGTTTTTTCAACAGATTTAAATATACTAAAAAGGCGCAATATTATTACGCCTTTTTAAACTCTAGTTGTAATTAAAAATTACTCCTTCACAATTTTTTTAACCAAAACGGTTTTATTATTAAGTTCAATGTTCACAAAATAAATTCCTTTGTTTAAGTGTGATATATCTAATAATACAACATCATTTTGAGTTGTTTCTTGTAATAAAAGCTGACCCAACATGTTTTTTATTTGTATTATTTTTTCGCCATGTAATGCTGTAAATTTAACACTAACATTATCTTTTACAGGATTGGGAAAAATAGATACGTTGTTAGGGTAAGCGTTATTTTTAGTAATATTAGTAGCTAATCTTTCGTTAGTTGAATTACTTTTTGTTTTGTTTTTTATGGCCATTGTTTTAAAAGTTGCATTACAACTAAATCCTTGAGCGTCTACATACCATGTATATTGAGGAAAAGCGTTATATGAAAAATACGTAGGGTCTGTGGCAGAACTTCCGCCAGAACTACCAATGGTTGCATCAATACCAGTACCTGTATCTCTGCGTTTTAGAGTATAAGCTGTAACAGGAGTTACTGAAGTGCCTTCAATAGCATAATTATCCCAGTTAAAATTTCCGTTTAATTGATCCTGAATAAATATGGTAGAGTGATATGGACTTTTTACGCCATAATTTCCACAACTATCAAGTATTTGTAATTTATATCGGTTGTGTGAAATATTTGGATTTCCATTAATTACACCTATCGTTCTATTAGTATCTGTGTACATACTTAATGCCGTATAACTTACCGCAGCAATGCGAGAGTAGTTGCCAATAGTTGTTTCGCGGTATACTATAAAACTATCTACATTGTTGTATAATGTTTTATCCCAATAAATTTCGTTATAGTTACTTAAACTATCTACAGTTACTTCGCAAATATCTGGAGTTACTGGAATTACTAAATTTAATATCAACGTTTTTTTGTTTTTACACCCGTTAACTGCGGTTCCATTAACGGTGTATGTTGTAGTAGTTGTATTAGTTAATATACTAAATGTATTTGTTGTTATAGCGCCGGGCGACCAAGTATATGTATTTGCACCATTGGCTGTAAATGTTTTAGTTGTATTTAAGCAAACGAGTGTATTACCAGATATAGATAATGTTGGATTACTTAATGCATTTACAGTTATTGTTTTAGTATTAACGCAATTGTTTCCATCTTTGCCTGTTACAGTGTATGTATTTGAGCCGCTTGGTGTAAAAGCAACGCCATTTGTTGAACCATTACTCCATGTATACGATGTTGCACCCGATCCTGTTAAGATTAATGTGCTACTCGCGCATACTGCTGTTGGATTTGCTGTTGCACCAACATTTGGTAATGCATTTACAATTAAATTAACTGTTTTAGTTGTACTACAATTATTACCATTTGTACCCGTAACTGTATAAATACCTGCTGCACCTGTTATATAAGTGTTTGTTGCCGGACCACTTACCCAACTATATGTTAAAGTTGGTGGAGCAGCTACTAATGTAGCGTTAGTGCCTGCGCATACTACGGTAGGATTAGCTGTTACTGTAAGTGTCGGTAGAGCGTTAACAATAATACCAACGGTTTTTGTGTTAACACAGTTATTAGCATCTTTGCCAGTAACTGTATAAATACCTTGTGATGTTACATTGTACGTTTGTGTTTGTGGACCCCCAGTCCAAGTATACGATGTTGCACCACCAGCAGTTAACGTTGATGTATTACCTACACAAATTGCACTTGGGTTGGCAACGGCCGTAATGGTTGGCAACGGATTTTCTGTAAAACTTATAGTATTAGTATTTACACAACTATTTATATCTGTTGCTGTAACTGTAAAAACGCCACTTCCAAAATTTACTGTTGGCATACCATTAATTATGTATGTTGGATTCCAAGTGTAAGTACTTGCACCACTAGCGGTAAATGCAGCTGGATCACCATAACAAATTGGGTTAGCTGTTACATTGATTGTTATTGATGGTAACGAGTATGGAGTTATAGATTGCACCATTGTAGTAACTGTTCCGCATGCGTTGGTTGAAGTAACGATTATACTAAATGACGTTGTTGATGTATACGACACAGATGTTGATGTACCAGTTGTTGGAGAAAAGGAAACTCCACTGGCCCCAATTGAACTCCAATTATAGGTTACTCCATTTTCTAAACTAGAAGAAATTGCAATAGTTTTAGTTGCAGAAGCACCTAAACACAGTGGAACTATATTTGATGTTGTTGTAACTGTTGAAGGAAGCGTGCAAAAGAGTTTAAACAAATAGGCATCTGAGCCATACAAATTAGCTGTTAATGAATATGAGTTAATTGGATCTGGGTCAAAATCACAAGTTCCAAAATAATCGCCGCTTACATATATATTATTTTTCGCATCAAGTGCAAATCCTTGAGCGTTGACTCCACTTGCGTTTCCCCATGTTTTGCCCCATACAAAATTCCCAGCTGGATCCATTTTTATTAGTAATCCATCGCCATTAGAACCGCCATTATTACTAACTGTATATGTTCCTGCAATACTTAAATCTAAATCTACATCAGGACCCGAAAAATAACCTTCTAATAAAATGTTTTTATCTGTATCTATAATAATTTTAGTGCCTCCATCTGATGATGTACTCTCAATCTGTTTTACCCAATTAAATACAAAATTTGAATTTAATTTACTAATAAACCCATCATTATCATTTGCAGTTTGAACAACTAATTGCGTAACACCAGGACTTGGATCAAAATCACATGCTCCCGAAAAACTACCTGCTAAATAAACATTATCTAATGCATCTATCTCAATATCTGACACTCCATCGTAACTGGCACCCCCAAATGTTTTAGCTAAATTTAAACCACCGCTAGCTGCTGGTATACGTTGCAAATAAACATCGTTACTGCCAACTGCTGTAAAAGATGTAACACCATTAGTTATACTAGCAGAATATGAACAAACCATGTATAAATAATTTTGCGCTGTATTTAATTCAATGTCAGCTGGGCCATCATTATAAGCACCACCCATATTATTTGCCCAAGAAAACACTGATGAACCCGAAGCGTTTGTATATTTAAAAACAAAAACATCTGCCAAACCATGTGATGTTAAATTGTAAGTCGCTGCTCCAGCGTCAAAATCAACAGTGCCCGAAAAACTCCCAGTAACATAAATACCCCCTAAATTATCTAAGGTTAATGAAACTCCGTAATCACCCCCAGTACTTCCAAAAGTCCGTGGAATTCCAAGTAAAACACCGTTTACGTTAAGGCTTGAAACAAAAACATCAGCTCCTCCGGCCGAAGTTAAATTATATGCACCTGCATTTGGATCAAAATCAACAGTTCCAGAATATTGCCCTGTAAAAAAAATATTTCCACTTGCATCACATTTTAAATCAGATATGTTATCATTATCGGTTGTATTACCAATGCGCTTTGCCCAAATTAAAGCACCGTTGGTGTTATATTTTGCAATAAAAATATCTCTTCCACCAGCCGATGTTAAATTTGTAACTCCTATTCCTGGGTCAAAGTCAACAGTACCATTAAAACCGCCTGCAACAATTATGTTGCCAGATGGATCGGTTGCCATCTCTTGAGCCCAATCATACGATTGAGAAAATATGCCAGTACCTGCACTGCCAAACGATTTTGCCCAAGCTAATCCCTGAGCATTAACATTTGTAATAAACCCTAAAATTAAAATAATCGTTAATAAATTTGTTTTCATGATGGTAAAATATAATTATTATCCAAAAATAGTAAATTTTGGCCAATCTATCTATTGTTTTTAATGGTATGTCGATAAAAACAATGGATTAATAAATAAAAAATTCTGTTTAAGTGATTGGAAAAAACAAATTGATCAAGCATTAACACAATATTATTTTATACATTTAACCATCAATTTTAAAACTACAGATTATGCCAATAAGAATGACAGATGACGATGATGCTAACTCAGGTTATAGTGGAAACCAAGAGGGTAAACGTGGCGGAGGCGGCAGTGGTGGCGGAGGCGGATTTCCGGGCGGAGGAATTATTGGTATGTTGTTGCCATTATTGTTACGTAACCCTAAATTATTAATCCCTGCTATTATAATTGGTGGTTTATTTTTTGGCTATAAAAGCTGTAGTGGAGGCGGATCATCCTCACAGGAACAGCGCGCATCTTATAGCACAGGAGCAACTCTTGACCCGAAAGTATATGATAGCACTGAGGTATATGCTGCTTTAAGCCCCGATGAACAATTGCCTGAGCGTGTAAGTTTAGAGCAATACGCTCCAAGCCCTGGCGATCAAGGTCAACAAGGATCTTGTGTTGGTTGGGGTAGTACCTATTGTGCTCGTACCGTGTTAGAAGCTGTTGCAACGAAACAAGACCCTAATCAATTAAAGTTTAGTCCTGCGTTTACTTACAATCAAATTGGATTAGAAGGTTGCCAAGGTACTTACATTGATAAAGCCATGGATTTATTGACAACGAAAGGTGGCGTTGCCTTTAATAAATTTCCTTACGATGAAAACTCTTGCTCTAAAGTGCCTGATAATAGAGTAATGCAAGAGGCTTCTCAATTTAAAATGAAAGGCGCTCAACGTTTATCAATTAGTGGTGATGATTATACCTGTGATATAAACGCCATGCGCGAAAACTTAGCACATAATGCCCCAGTTGTAATTGGCATGAGTGTGGGTGGAAGCTTTATGCAGGATATGGAAGGCCAAGAGGCTTGGATACCTACTGATAATGATTATAACAAAAGTGGATTTGGCGGACATTGTATGTGTATCATTGGTTATGATGATTATAAGTTTGATAATGATGGTGCTTTTTTAATTCAAAATAGTTGGGGACCAAAATGGGGCAAAAATGGACGTGCCTGGATTAGTTACAAAGATTTTGTAACCTTTGCTAATGAAGCCTATGGTGTATATGCTATGCCAGATAAAGCGAACGAAACACGCTTAAGTTGTGCGATAGGTTTAGTAGATAAAAACACAAAAGAATTGTATCCATTGGTAAACAAAGGCAATAACGTGTATGCTGTTAATGGCCCAATGAAAATTGGCACTAAATTTAAAGTGCAATTAAAAAATAATTTAGAGTGTTATGTATATGTTTTTGGTAAAGAAGTAGATAATAGTTCATATGTATTATTTCCTTATACGCCTAAACACTCTGCGTATTGTGGCATTACAGGTACACGTGTTTTCCCTCGCGATAAAAGTATGACGCCGGATGATAAAGGGAATAAAGATTATATTGCTGTTTTAGTATCAAAAACGCCATTAGATTTTAAAGCTTTAAACGAAAAATTTAACGCGAATAAAACAACTGATTTTCAGCAACGTATTAATCAGGTTTTAGAAAATGATATAATTACAGATGTGCAATTTAATAACGATACTCGTATTAACTTTGTAGCTGATACTAAAACAAAAAGTGTTGTTCCATTTATCATCGAAATACAAAAAAATTAATTACTAAGTTTGCGAATTACTGAACTAAACACTATTCACCAAACTCTAATCACTAAATAATGTTTCACTTTATATTACGCACAGTTCCTCGTCCTATCTTAATTCAACTAAGTTTAATATTTAGTAAAATTGCTCCGTTATTATATTACGGTAATAAATTTGAAGACCCAATTAGCGGAAAAACGTATCGCAAATTTTTGCCTTATGGTTATAGTAAAAGCGTTAGCCGCGATAATGCCTTATGTCCTGGCAGTTTATCATTAGAGCGCCACCGTTTATTGTGGCTGTATTTAAAAGAAAAAACTAATTTTTTTACAGCTAAGCATAAACTCTTACACATAGCACCTGAGCAATGTTTTTACAAGTTATTTAAAGCAATGCCTAATTTAGAGTATGTAACTGGCGATTATAATTCACCTATAGCAGATCATCATTTTGATTTGCATAAAGCGCCCTTTGCGGATAATAGTTTTGATGTAATTTTTTGTCATCACGTGTTAGAGCACGTTGAAGATGCAGATCAGTGTATGCGCGAGTTATACCGTATGATGAAACCAGGTGGCTTTGGTATTTTTCAGATACCACAAGATGTAACCCGTTACGAAACTTACGAAGATAAAACCATCACGTCAGAAAAAGATCGCGAAATACATTTTTGGCAAAAAGACCACGTGCGTTTATTTGGCTTAGATTATAAAGATAAATTAATCGCGGCAGGGTTTAACGTTACTGTTGAAGATTACACGAAAGAAATTACTCCCGAGTTAGTTGAGCGCTACCGCTTACCTAAAGGTGAGTTATTGTATATGTGCAGAAAGAATTAAATAAAACTATTTAGTTCCTGTAAGACCAAAGCCACCAGCGCCGCGTTCAGTTTCATCTAGTGATGAAGTTTGCTCCCATGTTATTTGTTCGTGCTTGGCAATAACCATTTGTGCTACACGCTCGCCATCATTAATAATAAAAGACGTGTTAGATAAATTAACTAGTAATACCTTCAATTCGCCACGGTAATCAGCATCAATCGTGCCGGGAGAGTTTAATACCGTAATTCCATTTTTAAATGCTAAGCCGCTACGTGGGCGAATTTGTGCTTCGAAGCCTTTATGTAATTCTATAAATAAACCTGTAGGCACTAAAGTACGTTCCAATGGTTTTAATTCTATTGGTGTATCAATGTTGGCGCGTAAATCTAAACCGGCAGATAATTCGGTTGCGTATTGTGGTAACTCGTGTTTTGATTGGTTAACAACTCTGATGTTCATAATACTAATAAATTTTTTAGGCGTTTGTATTCAAAAGATAATGTGATAATAAAAGACAAATTTAACAATGCCATAAAGATTACTAAGACTTTAGAAAAATGAAAATAATAATTAACGAACATCACATTTGTAAAAACTGTCAAACATATTAATGCGCCAATAACACTTGTTTTTTTTAACAATAATAGTAATCCGCCAAGTATTTGTGTTGAAGCAATTATATAAATGTAATTGCCAGAATTACTATAAAACGCAAAAACCATTACAGAAGTATTTGGATCAACGACCTCGTTTAACTTTGTATGATGATTAGTAAACTGACCGCCGAATTTCATAATACCCGACCATATAGCGAATAGTGCAGGAAACAACCTGTTTAAAAACCTAAATATGTTGATGGCTTTTTGCATTAGCTAACCTCATTTTTTAAATTTTTTAAATTTTCGAATTCTAATTTATAAAAGATAAATGCAAATAAAGCTAGAAGAGCATTATTTAAAAATAATTTTATAAAAACATTATCAATGCTAGAATAGGTTGTTGAGATAAAATAAAAACCTAAAGCAATACCTGTAAATACAAAGATGCTTCGTAAGTTATATTTAATAGGGTAATATTTTTGTCCTAGCAGGAATGATGCAACCATCATTATGCTATACGACGCAAAGGTTGCCCAGGCACAAGCCATATAGCCATAAGTTGGAATAAACATAAAGTTGATGAATAAAGTTATTACTGCACCAACAATGGTAATAACTGCGCCAAATTTTGTTTGTCCAGTTAGTTTAAACCAAATAGATAAATTCCAGTAGACACCTACGCATAAATTCGCTAATAATAAAATGGGTACAACAGTAATACCTACTCTAAATTTTTCACTAATAGCATATTGTAACCACGGTAAATTCATCATCGTTCCTAAAAATAAAAACAAACAAAACAACACATAGTATTTCATTACTACGGCATTTAATTTTTTAGAATCTTTGCCTTGCGCATTATTAAAAAAGAAAGGCTCTGCCGCGTATTTAAAAGCTGTAGTGAAAATGGTCATTAGCATCGCAATACGATAACACGCACCATAAACGCCCAATTCGTGGCGAGCAATGTTTTCAGGTAATAAATATTTTAAAATGAAACGATCAAAGGTTTCGTTAATCATACCAGCGAAGCCGAGTATTAATAAAGGCCACGCATAGGTTAACATTTGTTTCCATAGTTCTTTATCAAACTCAAATTTTAGTTTAAAAAATTCTTTAAAGAGTATAAGCAAACAAATAATATTAGCAAATAAACCCGCTAAAAAAGTATAACCAACCCCAACTTCAGGGTTATAAAATTTAGCAAAAAATAATTCGCAATCGTTGTTGTATGCAGGTTTACAAATATTAAAATAAAAAACATTGAACCCTAAAAATAACGTAACATTTAATAATTTTAAGCCAGCAAATTTTTTAGCCTGATTAGTTAATCGCAAACGCGCAAATGGGATTGCCATTAAGGCATCCGTGGCTACAATAAGCACACACCAAATAATATAATTTTGATGTTGAGGTTCTTTGATAAAATTGGCAATAGAACCAGAGAACAACACGAATAACAAAGTCAACCCTATGGTGCTTACTAATATGGAAATAAAAGCTGTGGAGTATACAACATCTTTATTTTCGGTTTTACTCGAAAAATTAAAGAAAGCAGTTTCCATACCATAGGTAAATAATACATTAATAAAACTGATGTAAGCGTAAAACTCTGTATTAGCTGATAACTCATGGGGTTCTACAAATAAATAGGTTAGTACAAACGAGTACAAAAAAGTAATAACTCTTGGCAACACGCTTCCCAAGCCATATACGGCTGTTTGCGAAGCGAGCTTTTTTAAAGGATTTGACAAGGCGTTTTAAATTTAAAAATCTAAAGTAAAAAAATTATAAATGCGCTAAATCATAGAGTTTTCAAGATATTAACTAAGTGTAGTTATTAGCTTTTCATTTTTTCAATCAATTTGGTTGTCGAAAATCCATCTACTAATTGTATGGTAATTACTTTACCGCCAGCCTCCGTAACAATATCATAGCCTACAATGTCTTCGGCCTTGTAGTCGTTGCCTTTTACTAACACATCGGGTTTTACTAATTTAATCAAATTATATGGCGTGTCTTCGTTAAACAACACTACTGCATCAACGCACGATAAACTCGCTAAAATAATGGCACGCGTATCTTCTTTATTGATAGGTCTTTCAGGAGATTTGCCTTGACGCTTAACAGATTCATCAGTATTTAATCCTAAAACCAACACATCGCCTAAATCGCGTGCATGTGCTAAGTACTCAACGTGTCCGCGGTGTAAAATATCGAAGCAGCCATTGGTGAAAACTATTTTTTTATTTTGCTTTTTGCAATCATCAACAAACTTTTGTAAAGCATCTTGAGAAAATAACTTTTGTGTAAGGTTATTATGAAACGACATTTTCTTTTGATTTATTGAGGATAGGCAAAAGAATTAAACTTACTAAACCTAATACCAAGATGAGTAAAAACTGCAAAGACCATATTAGCCATGGAAATGCGAAAGCCGTAATTTGATCAATGCCATAAAACACTAACAAGCTACTGATGATAGCTGGATAAACGCCTAAGCCACCTGGTGTAAAAATAACACCAAAGGTTCCAAATAATAACAACGCTAAACAGACAGAATGTGTTAAGTGAGCTGTTGCCTGAAAAGCAAAAAAGCAAACATACAAGCTGTAAAAATAACAAGCCCATATCAATAAACTTAACACAATAAATTGAAATTTATTTTCGATATCCTTAATAGAACTAATTCCTTTTACAAAGCCATTTAAAATAGCACCTAATTTCCCTTTTAATAAACCCGAAAACTTTTTGCGCAACATCATAAAAGCGATAACACCAACTATTATAATAATACCAAGGATAATTAATTTAACTGGGTTTCGAGTTGCGTCACCTAATTTAATTATCATTGGATTAAAAATATATTTTAATGTTAAATCTTTTAACTGATTAAATTGCGCAAACAGGGTTAAAACAAATACAATAATTAGCAATAGAAAATCGACTATTCGCTCTGTAATAACTGTTCCTAAAGCAACTTCAAAAGGTATTTTATCGTATTTGGTAGCAATGGTACAACGAGTAATTTCGCCCATGCGTGGCAAGCCGTAATTAGCAAAATAGCTAATTAATACAGCGCCAACAGCGTTAGTGGTACTCATTTTATAACCCAAAGGTTTTAATAAATAGTTCCAGCGGTAAGCACGAATTAGATGACTTAATAAAGCAATAAGAGTTACAATAAACACCCAAAAATAATTAGCTTGTTTAAAAGCATCTATAATTTTTTCTTTTTCGCTCCAAACTGATTTTAAAGACAACCAAACAATAAGGATTCCAATACCTAATAAAACGATAAATTGAATAATTGATTTGGTGCGTTTGTTCACGTTATTTTATTTTAAACGATTAGTTGCCGTATCAGGAAAAACTACCCATGGTTTAAATTGTTTGGCAGATTCAAAATCCATAGCTGCGTATGATATAACTATAACCACATCACCTACAGTTACATGTTTTGCCGCAGGACCATTTAAACAAATAATGCCAGAGTTTCGTTCGCCTTTAATGACGTAAGTAATAAAACGAGATCCATTATTTTTATTTAAAATATGCACCTGTTCGTTTTCAATTAAATTGGCAGCATCCATTAAATTTTCATCAATAGTAATGCTTCCTATATAATCAAGCTCCGCTTGTGTTACGGTAACACAATGCAACTTAGATTTCATAACTTGAATTTCCATTTTCATAACCGTAAATGTAATAAAAAGCTGGGGATATTATAAAAATTTGATGCTGTTATTTTATATAAACAGTTGCCGATATAATTAGATTAAAGATGTATGGGTATGAATAAAAATTGAATACTTTTGATTGTGCCATCTATGCAAAATATTTTAAAAATCATTGTATGCTTGCTTCTTGTAAATTGTAGTTTGGCGCAAACCAATGAAATAGATATATTGCAAAACTACATTAAGTTAAAAAGCGTATCAGGTAACGAAAAAAAAGCAGGTAGTTATTTAAAAAGTGTAGCAACAGATTTAGGGTTTTATATCACGGTGTTTGATGATGTAGATTCGTCTTATAATTTCTGCGCCTCTATCTTGCCATTATCGCTCGATAAAAAAGCTATTATTTTACAAAACCATATTGATGTTGTTCCTGCTGAAAATGATAGTACTTGGGCATTTCCGCCGTTTGACGCGACTATAAAAAACGATACAATTTATGGCAGAGGCGTTATTGATGTAAAAGGTTTAGCTATTATGCAATTGTTTGCTCTTGATAAATTAAAACAACAAGCAGACGTAAGCAAATTAAAAAACAATTTTGTTGTATTGTGTATGAGTGGTGAAGAAACAGGGGGCATTAACGGCGCAGCAAAAATGATCAAGGATAGTGTTTTAAAACGATTAAATCCTTTGGTTGTTTTTGGTGAAGGAGGTGGCGGCATTAATAATGTTTTGCCTGGTAAACCAAGCACCTTATGTTTTTTTGTTTCTAATGCTGAGAAAAAAAGTATGTGGCTTAGGTTAGATGCCACTGTTAAATCACACGGGCACGGCTCTGTACCTTCATCTAAAACAGCCAATAAATTATTATTAAAAGCTATCCAAAAAATTGAAAATTCAGAAAGTAGAATTTACATTGATAAATCAACAGAAGTTACGTTTCATAAAATTGGCAATGAAATTGGGGGTTTTAAAGGCTTTATATTAAGTCATTTAAATTGGTGGATATTTAAACCGATTCGTAAAAAAGCATTAAATGATAATTTGGCTTTAAAATCTTTGGTTACTAATTCGTATCAGCTAACACGCATACAAAACCCCAAGGGTGCGGTTAATCAAGTGTCGCAAACAGCTACAGCTTATTATGATTGCCGATTATTACCAAATAAAAATGAAAAGCCTTTATTAATGAAACTCTTGTTTAGGATTGTTGACCCACGCATTAAAATAACGGTATTAGATGAATCGGCAGAAGCTGAACCGAGCGAATTAAAAACAGACTATTTAAATATAGAAAAAGCTATTAAGAAAAATTATCCTAACGCTGTTGTAATGCCCGTGTTGTTTCCAGCAACAACCGACAATAGCTATTTTAGAAATGCAGGTATTAATTCGTATGGTTTTTTACCCTTTTGTTTAAATGAAGAGATGATGGAAAGCGTTCATTCATCTAACGAAAAACTGCCTGTGAGTGCTATCACAAATGGTATTAAATTGTATTATGATTTGATGCTGCAGTATGCTTTAAGTAATTAAAACAATTTATATTAAAAAACAAAACCCATTTTACTGTAGCAAAATGGGTTTTGTTTGAAAGAGTTTATATTGATTAATCACGTTTTCCGAATAAACGTAATAACGATAAAAATAAGTTAATGAAATCTAAGTATAAACGTAAAGCACCCATTACCCCTAGTTTTTTAAAGTCATTGCTACCATCAGATTGTTGAGCCATTTCTTTAATTTTTTGTACATCAAAGGCAGTTAATCCAGTAAATACGATTACACTAATAATACTGATGATGTAACCCATCGTATCACTTTTCATAAACATATTAATTAATGAAGCGATTACAACACCAATTAAACCAATCATTAATAACGAACCTAATTTAGTTAAATCGGTTTTAGTAAAGTAACCTGCAGCTGCCATTACACCAAATAACGCACAAGTACTAGCAAACACTACACCGATAGAATCTAAACGATAAATATGAAATATAGCACTAAAGCTAATGCCGTTTAATGCAGCGTATCCAAAAAATATTCCCATTAATGCTACGAATGATAATTTATTGAAAGCAAAATTCATTACTAACACCAGGCCAATAGGAGCTAACATACAAATCCAACCTATAATGGAAATGCCCGTTGAGTATCCAGCTTCATCTGTTTTGTATAATAAATTACCTAAAGTGGGATTGTATGCAAACAATAACGAAAAGGTTGTTGTTACAGCTAGTGCTAAAAACATCCATGTAAATACGGATGCAAATAACGAACGTTCGTTTACTACAGTTGCCGATTCGATATTATCTAAATTTGTTTGTCTAAAGTTTGTTTCCATTTTTATTGTTTTTTGTGGTGTAAAGTTACTAAATATTCAAGGGCCAATTTGTGAAATTATTATAAAAATTAAAACTTGAATACAGCTTGCCCAACGTATTGTGTAGGTGGCCTTACATCGCCCGGACGCAAGGTATATTCCTCATTAAATATATTATTTACAATAAACGCTAGTTTTAAACACTTAAGTATTTGGTAAGACATACGCGCATCTTGAATCCAGTTCCCACCCGGATGGTTTTTTCTATAATCATTTAGCCCTGGCATTACATAAGTACTTTGTGCGGCATCAAAATTTACTATGTATTGGCCTGTTACGGGGTCTATTTCGTTATACTCATGCAATACACTTTGTACAAAACGCACATCAATATTTTCCATTGGGCTGTAATAGCGGGCGCTATAACCTATGGCAAATTTTCTGTATTCTAATTGTATATCCGCTTTTATTAAATGACGATTACGGTATTTTAGTGTTTTCACCCCAGGTAAACCAAGGGTATCTTTTAAAGGATCATAATTTACGTAAACAGGATTTGTATAGGTATATCCTAATAATGTTGAAACATTGATGGGGCCAATTTTACCAGTACCCGTAATACTTGCATCTACACCATTAATACGAGCGCGACCTATGTTTTGAGATTTAAATCCAGCAAAGGCAATGTCTTTATAAAATTTACCAGTTTTTGGCCCGTAAATGTCAAATACAAATTCAGTCATATCAGCATATTCAGTCCAAAAACCAGCAATGTCTAAATACCCCTTAAAATTCGAAATTTTAAATCCTTGTTTAATACCAATCTCAGCACTCCAGCCTCTTTCTGGGCCTAAGGCTGGGTTTGGAAATATTTTGAGTAAACTCACACTCGTGTTTACAAATTTTTCGGCAATGGTTGGGAAGCGATATCCTTGTCCGAAAGATGTCCGTAAAAATGTGTATTCAAACAAATGATAATTTAAACCAGCACGAAATACGGGTTGAAACGGTAAATTATTTATTTTTTTAGTTAAATAACCACGCGTATAAGAGGTATCTAATTTATTATATTCTCCACGCATACCAAACGACGTTGTCAGTTTTTTGTACTTGTAATCAAACTGAGCGTATCCTGCGTAATTGTATCCAGAGTGACGACCATATAATGGAAAGGCAATTACTTGCTGTTCCATATACACAACACCAGTCGTAATTGTTAAACTGTTTTTAAACCGTTTTTGGTATTGAAATTCGTTATAATATAATTCAGCACGCGAACCTTGGTTGGTGCTGTTAACGTTGTTGGTTAAAAAATAACGCGTACGTAAACTAAATTTATCACCTTTTTTAGAATAGTACGTTATAAAGGGATCAATATTAAAACGCTGGTTATCGAATTTTTGAATGGTTTTACCTTGAGGGATATAAACGGAATCGCCATTATGCCATAAGAAAAATAAACCACCATCGGTTTGCATCATATTGGTATTAACGCCAACGGATAAACCTTGTAGCTTTTTCTTAAAATTATAACGCAAGTTCATATTAAAACGTTCTCGGCTTTCGGTTTCTAGCATACGATATCCTTCGTCGTTATAAAAATGCCCACCCAATACAATATCTAAATTTCCAATTTTGCGCGAGTGCGCAAAGTTTACACCATTTTGATAACGACTTTGATTATCATCCCACCATTTGTATTTGCTATTTTTTGGAGCGTCATAAATTGCATAAAAGCTTGATACCATTGTTTGTGGAACATCTTTAGCATAAGCCGTGCGCATATTAATCACCCCGTTTAACGCCGAAGAACCAAATAATGCCGAAGACGCACCCTTAATAACTTCAACCTGCTCCATGTTTTCAATTGGTAAATAGTTCCATTTAATATCTGCTGCATCGGCACTAATCATGGGCATTTCATCTACAGTCATCAATACTCGGGAACCAGCTCCATAACTATAACCGCTACCCCCACGAATACTTGCTTGTCCATCAGAAACCACAACACCAGGCACTTGATTAATAATGACATCTAAGGTTTGAGCATTTTTATTTTCAGCCATTGCTGGTTTTATCACATCCATACTCACGGTTACATCTGATAATTTTTGTTCAAATTTTCCGGCCGAAATAACGACTTCATCTAACACTGTATTTCCAGCATCAGCGGTAAGAGTAATATTTACAACGCTTGTATCGTTTGCAGATATAGTAATTGTTTTAGTAAACTTTTTATAGCCAATTAATTCGCAATCAATTATGTGTTCCCCTGATGTTGTATTAATAAAATAGTTTCCATCTATATCTGATGCAACACCCTTGCTTTTATCTAAAACTACAACTGCTCCGGGTAGCAATTCGTTTGTTTTTGTGTCCTTTACAGTTCCTTTTACTACTCCGAGTGTTTGTGCAAATAATTCGCACGAATATAAAAAAGTACCTGTTAAAATATATTTAACGGTTTTTATCATTATCTGTTTAATTTAGCGAACACAATATAATAATTTACAATTAAAATTCAAATTCATTGAGCGAAGAGTTACTATACCAAATCGCATTAACACAACTAAAGGGAGTGGGTAGTGTAATGGCAAAAAATTTAATTGCCTATTGCGGTAGTGCAAAAAGTGTATTCACTTCTGATAAAAATAAGCTTGAAAAAATCCCTGGGGTTGGTAGTGTTTTATCACAATCGATTGCTTTGCAAAAACCAGCCCTATTAAAAGCAGAACAAGAGTTAAAGTTTATTGATCAATATAAAATCACACCACTGTTTTTTACAGATTCTAATTATCCGAACAGATTAAAGCACTGCCATGATAATCCTATTTTATTATACTATAAAGGAAACGCTGATTTAAATTCTAAAAAAATTGTATCGGTAGTAGGCACACGTACACCAACCGACTATGGAAAAGAGCAAACAGAAAAATTAATTAAGGAGTTAACCGCTTTAGATTGCATTGTGGTGAGTGGTTTGGCTTATGGCATTGATGTGTTAGCGCATAAGCTATGTTTGGATAATAAGATT
The DNA here is from genome assembly GCA_043719555.1 of Bacteroidota bacterium. GTDB lineage: Bacteria > Bacteroidota > Bacteroidia > B-17B0 > Aurantibacillaceae > UBA4416. Next base: position 29,091 of record JAYSTR010000044.1, read on the forward strand.
GATACGGTTGGAGTATTGGCTCACGGCTTAGATAGAGTTTATCCTGCGGTGCACGCAAACATTGCACAAAAAATGGTAGAGCATGGAGGATTATTAACAGAGTTTGTTAGCGCCACCAATCCTGATAAAGAAAATTTTCCGAAACGAAATAGAATTGTTGCAGGGATGTGCGATGCGTTGGTCATTCTTGAATCCAAAAAAGAAGGGGGTAGTTTAATTACAGCAACTATTGCTAATTCCTATAATCGTGATGTGTTTGCGTATCCCGGAAAATCAGGTGATGTGTTGAGTGAAGGATGTAATGCACTCATAAAATCTAACAAAGCCAATTTAATTGAAAGCGCTGCCGATTTGTTTTATATTATGAATTGGAATGATGAGAAGCAAACGAAATCAAACAATCAGTTGCCATTACTATTAAATTTAACAGATGAAGAAGAAAAAATTATAAAATGTTTGAGTACTAAAACAACAAAACACATTGACGATATTTGCACTGAAATTGATTTAAGTGCTAGTAAGGTTTCAGGATTATTACTTCAACTAGAATTTAATAATGTAGTAAAAGCCATGCCTGGAAAACAGTTTAAGCTGAGTAACTAAAACTACACGAATTTATTTTTAGCAACAATGGTTGTTGTGAAACGAGAAATGCAGGTTAATTCATTTTCATTATTATAGATTTTTATATCCCATACGTGATTTTTTCCTGCAATGTGTAACGGCGCACATATCGCACGAACATTACCTTTCATAACAGCTTTAATGTGATTAGCGTTTATTTCTATACCAACCGCAATAAACAATTCGCGATTAACGCATAATAACGATGCAACACTTCCCATTGTTTCGGCTAAAGCTACGTTAGCACCACCGTGTAATAACCCAAATGGCTGAATAGTTCTGTCATCTACAGGCATAGTTGCTTCTAAAAAATTATTGCCAATTTTTGTAAACAACATCCCTAAATTTTCACCTAAAGTGTTTTCACCAAGTTTATTTATTTCATTTAAATCTGGTTGTGTATACCAAATAGATTCCGCCATAGTAGTCTTTATTTACATAAATATTTTAAACTTATGAATTCCATCCTTGCAAACATAGGTTATTTGCCAATTATAAAAATCCACAATTTTTTTAACGAGTGATAATCCAACGCCAAGCGAGCCAGACTCCTCACTTTTATTAAAACGTTCGAAAATAAATTGCCGGTCAATTTTATCAAAACGACTAGAGTTCTCTACAGAAAATGAGTTTTCATCAACGATTACTTTAATGAAACCACCTTCATTTAAATTATATTTAATGGCATTGATAAACAAATTATTTAATAGAATCGGTAACAAAATAGCATTTACATCAATGGTAACATCGGCATTGTATTCTTTGATAATGGTAATTTGTTTTGCCTCAATAAAATCTTCTAGTATTTCTATTTTTTCATCAATTGCCTCATTGAGTTTGGTTTCTTTTGAGTCTGAAAATTGTTTGTTTTCTATACGCGTTAATAATATGAGCGCTTGATTTAATTTATAAATACGTTGCGTGGCTTTGTAGGCTTGCGATAGCATATCGTATTGTTTTTCGGTATAGTTTTGTTGTTGCATTAACAACTCAAGTTTAGTGCTAATAATTGCTAAAGGCGTTTGAGCTTCGTGTGATACGTTTTCTGTAAATTCCTTAAGTTTATAATAATCAGTTTGTATTTGAGTTGTTAAATCAGTTAACGTATCGTTTAATAAATGAAACTCATCAATATCGGTATCTTTAAACTGGAGCTTTTTATTTTTTTTAATATTCCATGTTTTTATTTTTGATAGTGTATCATTAAACGGAAACCAGATTACACTTGATATATATTGATTAAAGAAAAACAGCAATACGAAGGCAATAAGCACAAATACGAGAACAACGTAGCTGATGTATTCACCCATTTTTTCGCTTTCGGTTAATGAGGCGCAAACCGTTACTTCATAAGCTTGATGATTAATAGTTGTGTGAAATAGCAATTCCCGTTGAGTAATTTTTCCCTCGGTTACTTGTTCTTTAAAACTTCTATCAACGTATTCAATAAAGCGATTATTAAATAAAGTTTGCTTAGAAATTTTTCTTACATAAATTTTCTGACCAATATTAGCTGTAAATTCATATGGTTTTATTCCAGCTTTTAACCCTTTTTCTATTGAAGATTTTGCTAAAATTAATTGTGTGTCTACTTCTTTGTCTAAACGTAATACAATAAGTTTGTAGGTTACAAATACACCAATTGCAAACATACCCACCGTAACTAACGATGTATAAATATTTGTTTTGGTAAGAAGTTTCATTTTAATTACAAGGTATGAAATTATGAGGTATAAGTTTTACAAGTCACAAACTTATAATTTATATCTCATCATTCATAACTCAAATGGCTTAGTCCTTAAACTTGTAGCCCATACCGTAAACTACTTTTATGTAGTCTTTTAGGCCCGCTTCGTTTAACTTCTTTTTCAAATTTTTGATTTGACTATATACAAAATCAAATGATGATGCCATTTCGGCTTTGTCGCCCCAAATAGAATCTGCTAAAGCTTCTTTAGTAATAAGATGTGTAGGGTTACTTGCTAAGAACACTAAAATTTCGTATTCCTTTTTAGTAAGTTGTAGGGCAGTATTGTTTGCCAACACTTTTTTCTCTGTTGTATCAATTTCTAAGCCATCAAAGGTTAGTTTGTTTTTTCCACCAAAATTACGACGACGTAAAACTGAGTGCAAACGAGCGTTTAATTCAGATAAATGAAAGGGCTTTGTTAAGTAATCATCAGCTCCAATTTTTAATCCTTCTAATTTATCATCTAAAGAGTTTTTTGCAGTAACTATAATTACACCCATTTCCGGGTATGTTTTTTTAATGTGCTCAACTACTTCAATTCCAGAACCGTCAGGTAAACCAACATCTACAAGAGCACAACTATATACAATATCATTTAGTTTTTGCATACTGCTTTTCACACTTGATGCAAAATCACATTTATAACCATTTTCTGATAAATAATCCATTACGTCGTCGCGTAAATTTTTTTCATCTTCAATTATTAAAACTCTCATAGTAGTTGCTTATTTTTTACAATAAATATAACACAAAATCAAAACTGTTGTAGTTTTCCAAAAAAAATCCCAATTATATTTAGATGAATTACGGTTTTGTTACATCATAACTATTTTGGCTTGATGCAGTTGGAGGATATTTTAAGTAAGCAGGAGGTGTACAGGGCGTTAAACCATATTTTTCGTGTACTTCGAGCATAGCAGCTAACACCAATTGTGAGTAATTTTGTGAAGCTGATTTAAAATGTTTTGTTTCTGTGTGCCAAAGAGTATAAATTAAATTCATATCGCCAATGGTTGGCATATAGGAGAATAAAGCTTTTTTTACATTACCAGCACCAGCGTGGTATGCGTGCATTACTAATAATCTAAACCATAAATCGGTTTCGCTATAATTTTTTATACCAAGGGAATCTAAAATATTTTTTGTTTTAGGAATACAAATGCGTTTAATTAAACTAGATGCCGCATAAGCCGAGCGATCAAAATCGGCACGCTCATCAACGTGTTTATTAACTTTTAAGCCAAATAAACGCGCCACATCTTTCATTAACTGAAATGATCCATAAGCGCCTGCATTTGATTTTTGTAATTTATTAGGACTTTCAATTAATAAGATAGCTTGTGCATACCATGGATCTACATCATTAGCAATAAAATCATTAATCCCTTTATGAAAATTAAGAGAAGCTTTATCAAAATCGTAAAAAAAGCTTTTGCCATTAGTGAGTAAAATACGGGATGAGTCCGATAAATTATTAGAACTACGTAAACTATCGCGGTAAGTTATTTTTTGTAAATCACTTAATGATTCATAATTGTTAACGGAAGCTTTACATAAAATTTTACGATTGGCAGGTAAATTAAAGTAACCAGAATCTTTATCCAAGGTCATAATTTTACGCCAAAACTGTATGTTTGATAATGTATCACAACCCAAATCAAATAATTGTTGATTGTAAACAAAGTCAGATTTAATACTTGGAAGATGAATGACTTCCTTTTTTAAATTTTTTGGAATTTCATATATAGATAAACTATCTGGCGGAGTTGCCGCAGATAAATTAAAAGCGAATAATATGGCAAGTAGATGTTTCATGTTTAATAAGATATAAGATACAAGTATAACCACCGCACTTAAGATAAGTATCGATTTAGTTTTCAACAAGGGTTTGGGAGAAAGGTGTGTTGCAAAATGAGAATATTTAGTTTGTTTACCTAAATTTAAGCAATTTTTCCCACAATTAAAAATTTTAAGTTATTTTCAGTAAAATTATGATAATCAGCTGATTAGGTTTGTTTTAGGTTAATGTACCACGAGATACCCCTAAAATAATGTTTAAAACTTTTGAAACCCAAATAAATAGCCTATATTTGCATCCCAAATTTAAAAATAAATAAACAATGGAAAAACGCTATGAGACGGTCTTCATTTTAACTCCCGTTTTGTCTGAAGATCAGGCAAAGGAGGCCGCAAAAAAGTTTGAAAAAATCCTAACGGATTTAGGAGCAAAAGTAAACCACAAAGAAAACTGGGGTTTAAAAAAATTGGCTTACCCAATTCAAAAAAAATCAACTGGTTTCTATCATTTGATGGATTACACAGGAAAAGGTACTGAGGTTGCTGAATTAGAATTACAGTTTAAACGTGATGAGAGAATTTTACGTTTCTTAACTGTAGCTTTAGAAAAACACTCTGCTACATACGCTGATAAGCGTCGTGGTAAAGCTTCAGAAGCTAAAACTAACAAAACAAAAAAAGCTGAGGCTTAATTGTTAAACCTTAAAAGAATTAAAACATGTCAAAACAAGAAGTACGCTTTTTAAACCCACCAGCGGTTGAAGCTAAAAAGAAAAAATATTGCCGTTTTAAAAAATTAGGCATAAAATATATTGATTATAAAGACGCAGATTTTTTATTAAAGTTTGTAAATGAGCAAGGTAAGTTATTACCTCGTCGTTTAACTGGAACTTCATTAAAATTCCAACGTAAGGTATCTCAAGCAGTTAAACGTGCGCGTCACATTGCTTTAATGCCATATTTAGCTGATGGTTTAAAATAATTAAAGGAGGAAAAAAATCATGGAAATCATATTAAAAAAAGACCATAAAGGTTTAGGATATAAAAACGACATCGTAACTGTAAAGAATGGTTATGGTCGTAACTTTTTA
>JAYSTR010000045.1:0-2158 GCA_043719555.1 Bacteroidota bacterium
TCTAGTAAAATAGGTCGTATTATATTACTCCTACTTATTACTAATTTCTATTTACCTAATACTGTTAAGGCGCAAGTTGAAGTTCACGCAGTACTAGATTCGAGCTCTATAAGAATTGGTTCGCAAACTAAATTAGATATTTATTTAAACTACGATGCATCCACTCAAAAAAAATTAGAGGTGTTGTGGCCAGAAATTAAAGACACTTTAAAAAAAGAAATTGAAGTATTACATATTACTAAAATAGATACAACGATTCCTGATAAAACCAAGCCGAATTTAATACAACAACATTTGCAGTTAACTATTACCTGCTTTGACTCTGGAGCATACTATATTCCACCATTTAAATTTGTATTAAATAACGACACTGCAAATCCTTTATTAACTAATCCATTACACTTAGTTGTAAATACGGTAGCAACAGATTCTTCTTTAGCAAAAGTAAGAGATATTAAAGCTCCCTTTGATGAACCATTTGACTGGCGTTGGTATTTGCCTTATGTATACATAGGCTTAGCAATTTTAGCCGCATTAATTATCATTATTATTTTGATTAAAAAATATGCTAAGAAAAAACCAGAAGAAGTTATTGTTGAAATTCCAAAAGTAGCAGCACACGTTACTGCATTATTAACTTTAGAAAAAATTAAACTCGAATCGGTTTGGAAAGACAATAAAACAAAAGAATACTATTCATCTATTGCCGATACCATTCGTTTATATATTGAAGAGCGTTTTAAAATTAACGCCTTAGAATTAACCTCAGATGAAATAATTAAAATATTTAAATCACAAGTTGTAGATAGTGAAAGCAAAAATAAATTAAATCAAATCCTTACCTTATCTGACTTTGTGAAATTTGCCAAGCAAATTCCTATAGAGCAAGAACATACAATGACTATAGAAAATGCATTTGATTTTGTAAACGGAACAAAACGCGAGGAAGAAGTTAAAGTTGTTGGAAATTAGTTTTTTGTTTTTTGAAATACGCATACCGAAAATGATAATTTAAAAAATGAGTGAAGAAAGAAATAAAGGATTTACTAAACTTGAAGAGTTAATTGCTTGGCAAAAAGCAAAATCATTAACTATTGAAATATATAAAATAACAAACGAACAATTATTTAGTAAAGATTTTGGGTTAAAAGATCAGATAAGAAGAGCTGTCGTTTCAGTTCCTTCAAATATTGCTGAAGGTTATGGCAGAGGTGGGACAAATGAATTTAAAAACTTCTTATCCATTGCAAAAGGTTCTTTATATGAAGTGAAAACACAATTAATTATTGCTTATGAATTAGGCTTAGTAGAAAAAACAATTGCAGGAAAATTAATATTAGATATTGAAGAAGTTACAGGCTTAATTGCTGGATTAATTAGATATTTAAAAAACACAGAAATCAAAGGTTCAAAATACAATGCAAACACAACTTCAAAAAACTAAAAACACAGTATAACTCTTAAATCAAAAAACTAAAAACAAACATCAAAAATATAAATGTTCTCTTATTTTAACGACATACAATTTGCTGAAAAACACTGGTTTTGGTTATTCTTAATCATGCCAGTTTTAATTGCTTGGTACATCTATAAATTAAAAACATACGAAGGCGAAATAAATTATTCTTCCTTTAATTTATTTAAAGGAATTAAATCATCACTCAAAGCAAAATTTCGTCACGTATTATTTGTGTTGCGTTTATTATGCTTATCTCTTTTAATATTGGCTATTGCTCGCCCACAAAGTCGTAGTAGTTGGAAAGATACAAAAACAGAAGGTATTGATATTGTTGTGAGTTTAGATGTGTCTTTATCGATGTTAGCTAAAGACTTTAAACCAAATCGGATTGAGGTAGCAAAAGAAGTGTTAGCTGATTTTATAGATGCACGACCAAATGATAAAATTGGGTTAGTAATTTTTGGAGGCGAAGCATTTACGCAATGCCCATTAACAACCGATCATAAAATTATTAAAAATATGTTTTCCGAAATTAAAGCAGGTTCCTTAGATCAAGGTACTGCCATTGGTTTAGGTTTAGCAGATGGTGTGGCTCGTGTAAAAGATAGTAAAGCAAAAAGTAAAGTAGTTATTTTAATTTCGGACGGTAAGAGCAATACAGGCGAAATTGCACCACTAACAGCAGCCGAAATTGCTAAA
>JAYSTR010000046.1:0-13937 GCA_043719555.1 Bacteroidota bacterium
AATTGATATTTACAAAGCACCAGTTTTAGCAGGTTTATTTGTAGGTGGTATGATTCCATTTATTTTCTCTGCATTATGTATACAAGCGGTTGGTAAAGCTGCTATGGATATGGTACAAGAAGTTCGTCGTCAGTTCCGTGAAATTCCAGGAATTATGGAATACAAAGCAAAACCTGAATACGATAAATGTGTGGCTATTTCTACTAAAGCATCTATCCGCGAAATGATGATGCCAGGTGCTATTGCTTTAATTACGCCTTTAATTGTTGGTTTCGTATTCGGACCAGAAGTATTAGGTGGTTTGTTAGCAGGGGTTACTGTATCAGGTGTATTAATGGGTATTTTTCAATCTAACGCAGGTGGTGCTTGGGATAACGCTAAAAAATCATTCGAAAAAGGTGTTTTAATTAATGGCGAAATGTTCTACAAAAAATCTGAGCCACACAAAGCATCTGTTACTGGTGATACTGTTGGTGATCCATTTAAAGATACTTCTGGACCATCTATGAACATCTTAATTAAATTAATGTCTATCGTATCATTAGTTATTGCTCCTTACATTGCAGTTACTGCTGATGAAGTTGGATGTTGCAAAAAAGAAATGATTGAAGAAGTTATTAAATGTAACATTAACGGAAAAGAATATACTTGCACTAGCAAAGAACAATGCGATAGCATTATGAATGCTAACAAAAAAGATGTAAACGATTTAAAAGGTTTATTTAATGTTGATGGTGCACATAGCGCAGTAGGTTTTAGCGTTAAACATTTAGTAGCTAATACTAACGGTACAGCATTAATTGATAGCGGTTGGGTAAATTTAGAAAACGCAACTGGTGCAAAAATGTTTATACAAATTGATACTAAAACAATTAATACTCAAAATAAAATGCGTGATGAGCACTTAGCTGGTCCTGACTTTTTTGATGTAGCAAAGTTTGGTAAAATTACATTTGAAGCAAATGAGATAGTTAAAAACGAAGGTATGGGTGAATATACTTATACAGCTAAAGGTAAATTAACAATGAAAGCAGTTACTAAAGAGGTTTCTATTGGATTTAACTTTTTAGGAGTTGAAGACAAAGACTTTACTAATATGAATATGGGTAAATTTAAAGTAGCAGGTTTCGAAGGAAGCACTACTATTAACCGTGTTGATTTTGGTGTTGGTACAAGCGGAATGGTAAGCGATGATGTGAAGTTAAACTTTACATTAGAAGCTACGCAAACAATTAAATAAGCTTTTATAAAGTATAAATAAAAAACGCCTCGAAGAAATTCGGGGCGTTTTGTTTTTTATGATTTGAATTTACTGAAAAAAGAAATTTGTAACTTAGTAGTACTAAATATTGAAGTCGAAAGAATTGCTAAAAGATAAACTATAAAAAACATGAGTGATTTTTTTATTGAAGATTATACCCTAAGAAATCTAAAACGAAAATTTGAAGAAAGAGTTTTTGCAATTCCTCAAATACAAAGAAGTTATGTCTGGAAGAAAGATAATGTTTGCCGTCTAATGGACAGCATCTTAAACAACTATCCCATTGGTATTGCATTAGTGTGGGACACAAAAACGAGTAAGGCATTTGAAATACGACCAAATACAAAAACAATTATTCCACAATATAATAAGAATGCGCAAACTGCTGAAATAATAATTGATGGGCAACAACGACTTTCAACAATCTATGGTGTTATAAATGGTATACAATCAAGTAAAGAAGTCAACTCAAAAATCAACTTCAATGACCTATTTTTTGACTGCAATAAAAATTCAGAAAATCGATTTCTTTTTAAAAGAAAAACTACAAGTTTAGACAATCGACTTATAAATCTAAAAGAACTTTTAAATACTCAACCTGCGCAACTATCAAAAAGACTTCGTCTTAAAAAACACCAATCAATTGAAGCAAAACGTTGTTATGATGCTTTTTACATTTATAAATTTAATATTTTAAAGTTTACTGGTTTTAATTTTGAACAAGCAAGAGAAATTTTCATTAGGGTAAACTCTGCTGGTATGAGATTAAACAGAGCTGATGAACTTTTTGCATTGGCAACTAATGTGCAGTTACGTGACCACGTAGAAGATACTAAAAAAGATTTACAAAACGGTTTCAGGGATATATCTAATGATGCAATGCAAAACACAATTGCGCTATATTACGGAGCAACAAGAATTGGTGGCACGGATTTTAAAGCGATTTTAAATGAACATTTAAACAAAAATACTAAAGAAAATGACTTTAGATTGGACTGGAAAAAAATCGAGAATGGGTATAAACTTTGTGTTGATTTTTTAGCATCAGAGTTTCTTGTAAAAGATTTAAAAGAGTTGCCAATTTCAAATATGTTTTCAATGCTATCATTTTTCTTTGCTCTAAACGAAAAAAAAGCAACTACTAACCAAATAAATCAGATAAGAAAATGGTTTTGGCACACTTGTATTAACAAACGGTATTCAGGTAGCGAGTTCAATAAAAACATTCCAAACGACATTAAATTATTTCGGTCATTAGCAAATGGAAAACAGATAAATTACATTATTGACAAGAAAGTAAATGTATATGATTTTATGAGAAGTGACTACAGAGATAACAGTTCAGTTACTATAGCATATTATTTAATGCTAAAAAGCAAAATACCTCTTTATCTTATTAGTGGTAGACCTATGCTTCTTGATAATATAACCTCAATATCTAATAAGAAACATAGACATCACATTTTCCCTAAATCACTTTTGGAAAACAATGAATTAAATGATAAATGGATTAATTGTATTACAAACATTTGTTTTTTAGAAGCTGATCAAAATCAGTCAATAGGAAAATCACTTCCTAAGACATACTTAGCAAAATATGAGCATTTAAAGCATTTTAAAAAAGCAATGGCCTCTCATTTAATCCCAATTCATATTGATAGTAGTGTTTGGAATAATAAAATATGTACTGGCTATCTTGACTTTATTAACGAAAGAATAAAAATAGTGATAATGGAAATTGAAAAATTAACTGGGACAGCTCTTTTTGAAAAATTTGACGAATTAAAACGAATATAAATAATAAAGGATAAGCGAATGAATATTTTAAAACCAAAATTACTTTTAGGTAAAATTTATTTTACGGATGAAATAAGTCTTGAAAAACCGAAAAACTTCATCGAAGATTTTGATCGTGTTATATATAATCACGAGTGGAATTTACAACGATGTGTTATTTTACAAAATGGAGAAAATGAAAGAATTAAATTTGATATAATTCCTGATGATAAAGATTATTATGAGTCCTATTTTACTGGTTTTCTTTATAATGACGGAAAAATAATTGGAAACGTTAAATACGAAGCCAGACATAAAACTCCTGATTGTAAAATCAACGGATTTTACGAGAAAACTAAGTCAAATAAAATTTTAATGAATGGAATTTGGCAAAATCCAGATGGTATTAAAGAGGGATTTTGGATCGAATTAACAGAAGATTTATCTTAAAATAATAATATAGAGTTTTTGCAGTAGTTAGTGATAACACCAACATTCTTATAAAAAGCAGCATTGCGTTAGTAAAAAAAATGCATTATAATTTTAGAAAAGCTACAGCTATTGATATCCCACAAGTATGGGTTATCATCCAACAAGCTATCCTACGCAGAAAAAATGATGGTAGCAAGCAATGGCAAGATGGCTATCCTAATAAAGATGTTATACAACAAGATATAGAAAAAGGTGCAGGTTATGTTTTAACGGATGATGATAGCATTATAAGTTACGCTGCTATTATCTTTAATGATGAGCCTGCTTATGAGCATTTAAAAGGACAATGGTTAACCAATAAAGAGTTTGTGGTCATTCATCGTCTTGCAGTTTCAGATGAATACTTAGGTAAAGGCTTCGCTAAAAAGATGATACATTTTACCGAGGAAATTGCTACAACAAATAATATCTTTAGTATTAAAGTAGATACCAACTTTGATAATATAGCGATGTTAAAAATTTTTGAAGGGTTAGGTTATATTTATTGCGGAGAGGTTGAATTTAGAGGTGGTATTAGAAAAGCCTTTGAAAAAACGTTGAGTAAATAAAATAAATATCATAGTTCCAGCTATTCGCCTTACATTTAAAGTGCTTATACGTATTAAAATTAAATACACTATTACTTAATCCTCTTTATAACGATGTCTGATACGCCCTCCAATTTTAATCGCAGAGAGCGATACAAGGGAACACACCCAAAATCTTTTAAAGAAAAATACAAAGAGCAACAACCTTTGTTGTATGCAACTGATGTGGAAAAAGTAATGGCGCAAGGCCGCACTCCTGCTGGTATGCACCGCTCTATCTGTGTGAATGAAATTTTAGCTATCTTAAAAATTACACCAGGCGAAATAGGTTTAGATGCTACCTTGGGTTATGGCGGACACAGTTTAGAAATGCTAAAATGCCTGCAACAGAGTGGAACATTATATGCTACCGATGTTGACCCTTATGAATTACCTAAAACGAAAGAACGTTTAAATGCCTTAGGTTATGGCGATGATGTATTAATCATTAAAAAAATGAATTTTTCGGGCATTGATTTAATAGCAAAAGAAGCTGGGTTACTAAATTTTGTATTAGCTGATTTAGGTGTATCATCGATGCAGATTGATAATCCGGATAGAGGTTTTTCGTTTAAGATTGAAGGCCCGTTAGATTTACGACTGAATCCAACAACAGGAAAATCGGCTGCGGCGTTATTAAAAAAAATCTCACAAACTCAATTAGAAGATTTACTCATAGAAAATGCAGATGAACCGTTTTACGAAGTCATTGCCAAAGCCATTGTCACCACAATTGCACAAGGAAAATCCATTACAACTACCACTGAATTAAAAAAAATAATTACCGAAGCATTAGAAACTTTACCGAAAAAATTAAATGGCGATGATATTAAAAAATCGTGTCAACGTTGTTTTCAAGCCTTACGCATAAAAGTTAACAATGAGTTTGGTGTCCTCGATCAATTTTTAGATAAATTACCAGAGGCACTTGCATCTGGCGGAAGAGTAGCTATCTTATCCTTTCACTCAGGCGAAGACAGAAGAGTGAAAAAATCCTTTCAACATTTATTTCGCGAGGGTATATATAAAGAAATTGCGCCCGATATTATAAGAGCCACTCCCGAAGAATGTTTTACGAATCCTCGTGCTAAATCTGCTAAATTAAGATGGGCAATTAAAGCCTAGAGTTTAATACATCATAATATAACGAACAGAATTACTAAAATTTTTGTAATAAAAAAAACCTCAATAACTAATTGAGGTTTTTTAATTTTTAAATAATTCATAAAACTAAAATACAGCTTCGGCAACTTGTTTAGTGCTTGAAGATGCTCCCATTGTGTAATAATGTAAACAAGCTACGTTTGCTTTTTTAAGTTCTTTACTTTGTGCTATACACCATTCTATCCCAATTTCTTTAACAGCTTTATCATCTTTGCATTTTTCTAATTCCACAAATAAATCTTGTGGTAAATCAATATGAAAAATTTTAGGTAAGGCTATTAATTGCGAACGTGAACTTAATATTTTTAAACCTGGAATAATTGGCACGTTAATATCATTCTTACGACACAAATCAACAAACTCAAAATATTTTTTATTATCAAAAAACATTTGTGTCACAATATAGTCGGCTCCAGCATCTACCTTAGCTTTTAACCATTTCATATCGCTATACAAATTAGGCGCTTCAAAATGTTTTTCAGGATAACCTGCAATACCCATACAAAAATTAGTTGGTGCGGCATCCTTCATTTCATCATCTAAATACAAACCTGTATTCATATCCTTAATTTGTTTCACTAAATCTATAGCGTAAGCGTGCCCATTTGGCTCAGGTATAAATTGCGATTCGGTTTTAATACTATCGCCACGTAAAGCTAAAACGTTATCTATTCCTAAAAACTGTAAATCAATTAACGCATTTTCTGTTTCTTCGCGCGTAAAACCACCGCAAATAATATGAGGCACCGCTTCTACATTATACTTATTCATAATAGCAGCACAAATACCAACAGTACCTGGGCGTTTACGAATACTTACTTTTTCTAAATAACCGCCTTCGCGTTTTTTATAAATGTATTCTTCACGGTGATAAGTTACATCAACAAATGCTGGTTTAAATTCCATTAAAGGATCAATTGCATCATAAATAGATTGTATGCCTTTACCTTTTAATGGTGGTAAAATTTCGATTGAAAAAAGAGTGTCTTTCGCTGCTTTTAAATGGTCTGTTATCTTCATACTATAAAATAAGTTACAAATGTAAGTATATACCCTTAGTTATAAAAATATGATTTTAAGATAACTTAAAAACGGTAACCTAACGAGAAATTTAAACGAGCTGTTGGAGCTGTAACTCTATTATTTGGTTGGCCGTAGATATAGTTGTTTTGTGGACGCTTACTAACAAAATAATCGACTTTAGCACCAATACCCAATATGAGTAAGGCATTAAAATGTTTATTCATCCTAAATAAAATACCATTATCTAGCATATACGTAGCTCTATTCATTACAAAACCACGCAAGGTATGAGTGTAGCTAGTCATATACGATCCATAAGAATTATAAATCTGATTATAGCTATTATCTACATACGTACCATTAAACTGTGCTAAACCAAAATAGGGGCCAATAAAATAGGTTACTAAACGTGTATTACTTGCCTGGAAATGCAAGCCTATGCCACTTTCAGCAACTTTACGAGTAAATTTAAAGTTTGATATGTTACCTCCTATATAATTCTGATATACATTACTGTTATTAAAATTATTAAGACTGCTTTGAGTTACAACAGGCTCTGTAAAACCTACAGTAAATGGCAAATAAATATTGATATTATTTTTTGTAAATTCTGTAAAATAACTCACATTAAAGCCGCCATTTAAAACTTCCAAAAAATTAGTTGAAATCAAATGTTTAGTACTTGTATAATCTTTATATAAGGAATCTTTTTCTTTGGATCTCACTCTGTTATTATATTCCGCAGGCGAACTATAATAAATATTATTTACCACAGGCTGTGTGGGTTGTGTAATGACATCGTGCTCGCCATTTTGGTATATGATTAAAGCGATATCACTTTTACTTATTGTAATAGTAGGCCCTGTTTGATAATTAAATAATTTATATTTTATTTCAGTGGGGTTTATTTCTAAAATTTTGACTTCTATTTTAGAATTATCTTTTTTAAATAATTGGTCTTGGGCAAACACAATAGTTACAAAAAAACATAAGACAATAACAATTGCTGATTTCATAAGACTTTTTTTTAATTAAACTAAGTTACTAATTATTTATAGTAACGTCTAGTTTACTGATTTAGTATGCCACGGTAATAGTTTAACAACTCTAAAGTTACTAAAGCATCTAACTCACAGTACTCAACAAGCTGTTGTTGCGAGGTTTCTCTAATAAGCTGATTCTGCTCAATTAGCAATGCTTCGTACATATACATAGCTATAATACCAGATTGCACATCGAGTTTATCAAAATCGTAGCTAGCATTAATGATAGACGATAAACTTTTAAGCGAAAAATTTCCTCGCATTTCAGGATGATAATACAAACCTTGTTTAATCGGTTCAGCTAAATCAACTATTTTAGATTTAAATAATTTTATATCTTCTTTAAACTCAGGATACAAATCTACGAGCTGGTTTAAAACTGTTTCTTCTAATGATTTATCATACATTAAAATAGTTTCGAAGGGTTGAGTTGATTTAATAATCTCCATCAAAAACTCCTTACGATTATCGGCTTCTATGGGTTTAAAATAACTGTGTTTTGTAAGCTCATTATTTTTTTCATAAACCATCGAAAACAAAAAAGGGATTTGCTGAAATGGTTTCGTGTTTTGATAGTAAGGTAATGCGGGCATCCACACTTCAATATCTATGCTGCAATACGATTCTTTAATCTTTGATAAAAATTCTTTTATCGCAACGGCATTATATTGCTCTGTGTTTGTTTTAACTGCATTAACCTGAATGAGTACATCATTTTTTTGTACATCAGCCGTATTAATTTCTGTAATTAATTTTATGCCTTTATTGTAATATTCAAATAGCTGTGGTTTTGATATACGCCCTAAGGAAAAAATAGAATTAACATCATGAATATTTTTCCAGCACAAACCTAAAAAATCACAATTGTAGGGTTGAAAACAATGTGCGCCAATTTTCACATCAGGAATTTTCCCTTTCTCCAATGTTTGCTTGGCCAACTGTGCTTTATGTGTAAAATAAGATATGTTTTTATCTGCATCTTTTAAAACAGATGTTGTTTTAAAAAGTTTACCAATTTCTAGTTCTCCTTTTAAAATATAATTTGGATTAAAGGTCAGTAAATTAAATTCAATTAAATTAGGAACGCAATTCTTTATCACATAATACTGAAAGCAAGCATCCTTTACATAGGTTTCCGTAATTTTTAAAGAACTTTTTACTTCATAAGCCGTCCATGTATCGCCTGTTTTATGAAGGATATCAACCATTACCAATAAATCATCATAAATAAAAGTAGCTTCGTAAATAGTTGTTACGCCTATTTCTATAAGATGTTTTGTTTTATGTGCGTACAGATTTTGATCGCGTTTTTCGCCCGCCGTAACATCTACACCGTTAGAAAATAATTGTTGTGCAAAAATTCCCACATCTGTTCCGCGTTTAAAAATTAACTGTTTTTCTTTCGAAAGCTTATCTCTTAACCCAGGATGATTTTTATATAAATAAAAATGCTTTAAACATTGTTCTGCTTTTATAAAAGCCGATTTACTGATGGGAGACTGACTCATAGACATTGTTCTATACTTTGCCAAAGCAAGTCAGCCGATTTATTCCACGAAAATTTTTGTTTTTGAATGTTACCGTTCTCAATCAGTATGGTTCGTAAAGTAGGATTGTTATATAACTCAATCATACCATTACTAATATCATTTACCTCGTAAGGATTAATCATTAAGCCTGCGTTGCCAGCAATTTCGGGCATACAAGTTGTGTTACTACTAATAACAGGTGTACCGCATTCCATTGCTTCTACAATGGGAATTCCAAAGCCTTCGAAATAAGGTACAAACGCTAATGCAAAAGCACTCGCCATAATTTTTTCTAATTCTGTTTGCTCTATTCTCCCTGTAAAAATAATATCGCGTTTATACTTGGATGTATCAATGACTTGTTTTACATCGCCCATATTATTATACACAGCGCCAACTAAAATTAATTTGTAATCGCTTTTTGTTTTTGCTTTAAAAATATCAAACGCTGCAATTAAACGCTTTAAATTTTTACGTGGGCTTTGAGAGCCTACAAATAAAAAATAGTTTTTCTCTTGAGCATATTTTTTTCTAACTGCTATTTGCTCTTCGTTACTTAATGGTTTAAATCCTTCGTTAATACCATTATAAACTACATCAATTTTTGACGCATCAATTTTATAGTTTACAGCTATATCATTTTTACTGTATTCCGAAACTGTTGCTATACGCGTAGCTTTTTGTGCGTACTGAGGAAAAAAATAATTATAATATTTACTCGTTAAGTAATTTAAATCTTTAGGATTATGAAAAAAATTAATATCGTGTATGACTGGTAATTGTTTGCAGGTAGCTCCTGGTGATAAAAACCCGTCAGGTGATAAAAATAAATCGGGTTTCATTCTGTTTAAAATAGATTTTACCGAATGATGAAACCACGCATAATATAAAAATGGATGACGAGCCTGTGGTCCAATAATTAATGGCGTAATATTATCCGAGAAAATGAATTGCTCATCATAGTTTCTATCAAACAAAAACACAAAATGTACATTGGGGTTATTTTGAGTTATTCGTTTCAATGTTTGATACGAAAACCAACCGATGCCATCGAGTTTGTTTGGTAATAATAAGCGCGTATTTACAACTATTTGCAAGAAAAAATTTTACGCAAATTAACAGAAAATCTCTTATATAAAAAGGGTTTAGTCTATTTTTAATTATACAAATAATTAGTTATTTTTAGGTAAAAACAACCCCTATGCAATCTAAAGCAAACTCAGTAACCGACTATTTAAATGAAGTAGCAGAGGATAAAAAATCAGCATTAAAAAAACTGAGAGGTGTTGTTAAAAAAAGCATCCCAAAAGGATTTGAAGAGTGTATGAATTACGGAATGATTGGCTATGTTGTTCCTCATTCTATTTATCCTAAAGGGTACCATTGTGACCCAAAATTACCATTGCCTTTTGTAGGCCTAGGTGCTCAAAAAAACTTTATTGCCTTATACCATATGGGTATATATGCAAGCCCTACTCTATTAAAATGGTTTGTAGCCGAATACCCAAAACACAGTAAGCATAAATTGGATATGGGAAAAAGTTGCATCCGTTTTAAAAAGCCAGATGATATTCCGTACGATTTAATAACAGAATTAATGCAGAAAATTACAGTTGATGCTTATATTAAAACTGTTGAAGAGGTTTTTACAAAGAGTAAGAAGTAATTCCTACCACCCACTAATTTCCCAAGTTCCTTGGCAACGCATGACCTGTTCAATGATGTCGCGTACACAGCCTTCGCCACCTTTTTTATTGGAAATATAAATACTGATGCTTTTAATTTCGTGAGCTGCATCATTAGGGCAAGCAGCTATACCAACACGTTGCATCACATCATAATCAGGCAAATCATCGCCCATATACAATACTTCCTGATCTTTTAAATCGTAAGTGCTTTGATACTCTTTATAGCAGTCTAATTTATCACGTTGAGATAAAAACACATCGCTCACTCCTAAACTTAATAATTGTTTTTTTAAAGGTTGGCTATTCCCACCACTTATAATAGCTATGCGATACCCTTTTTTTGCGGCTAATTGCAAGGCATAAGAATCTTTAGAATTCATATTTCGCACTACTTCGCCACTTTCAAAAAACATCACAGTGCCATTAGTCATAACGCCATCAATATCAAACAAAAATGTTTTTATTAAGTTCAGTTTTTGCTTAAAGTTTTCCATCCTTATTATTTACTTTATTTAATATTTCAGTCATCATATCAATTTGCACTTTTTGTATGGAAATTAATTCTTGTTGCTGATGCATAATAAGATGATCTATCTTATCGTGCAAAATTCTGATTTCTAATTCAGATTTTAAATTGATCATGTAATCTTTTTTCGAACGCTCTCTGTCTTTTTCTTCTTGTCTGTTCTGACTCATCATAATAACAGGTGCTTGCAACGCTGCCACACACGATAAAATTAAGTTTAATAAAATATAGGGATAAGGATCGAAGCCTTTGTTTAAAAACCAAAAAGCATTAACGCAAATCCATAACACCAAAAACGATAAAAACGAAATAATAAAAGTCCAGCTACCACCAAATGTTGCAACTTTATCTGCAACTCGTTGTCCGAATGTTGTTTCAATTATTTTATCACTTTCAACAAGTGGATTAATACTTGTTTGATTTTTGATAGAAGATAAAACTGTTTTTTCTAACTCATTTAATCCACGCTCTTCATTAGCTAAAAATTGTGTAATATATTTTTCACGATAATGATTTAACTCGCTGATAGAAAGAAAACATTTAGCTGTAAAATCAGGGTAATCTTGATTGATTAATTGCAGCAAAGAATTGTGAACTGTTTTCCCGGAAATCTTATCAGTAATAGGAAATTCTTCTTTTGATATATCGCTGATAAATGTTTTCATATTTTATTTTGTTAATGTTTGCTGATTTTGAATTAAATCAGATAACAATTCATAGATTTTTTTGAGTTCATTATTTGACCCTAATAAATCCAAATGTTTTTCCATCACTTGTTTATCATTTCTTTTAGCAGGACCTGTTTGAGCTTCAATCGGATGTATTGTTTTTAATTTATCAAACGATTGTTGCATTAAAGGAAATAATAACGCCGTATCTTTTTTAGTTAAATGTGTTTCAATAAGTTGATACGCTGTAACATACATCGCATTCGTAAAATTACAAGCAAACACAGCCGCCAAATGTAATTGCAATCTCTTTACTGAATTTACTTTTTTTACAATACCCGAAATTGATGTTGCAAAACTATTTAACTTTTTATAAGCACTACTAGTATTTGTTTCAATTAATAAAGGCGTTGTTTTCCAGTTAATAATTGCGCCACTAAAAAAAGTTTGCAATGGGTAATACACACCTATTTGTGCCGAAGCATTTTGCAAAACAGAGATATCAACACTGCCAGAAGTATGAACCACTAACCCTTTTAACTTTAATGAACTTAAACTTTTTACAACTTCAGATATAGCGTCGTCCTTTACAGCAATAATATAAATATCCGCAGTAGCATTTATTTTACGGTAATCCGTTACAACCTCGCATTTATAATCAGATGCAAACGCTTTAGTTTGCTTACTAACTCTGTGATTAAACACTTGTGTTAATTTAACCGATTTGTTTTTTTGAAATGATGTCGCAATATGAGTCGCTACATTACCTGCACCAATAATAACTATGTTTAAAGGATTTGGCATATTACAATTTTTTAATCTTGTATAACGCTAATTTTATTTACACGTCTGCGCTCAATAATAGCAATAACAGAACCAATAATCATTAACAAACTACCAAGCCATAACACATTTATGTAAGGAAAAATATACGCTTCTAATACTACAAACTCTTTAGTATTACTCACTTTTTCACTCATTTGTATTTCTATACTTCCTTCGTTAGGATTAATTTTCCAAAAAATAAATTTCAATCCTAATTCATTCAATTCAAACTCATTAGGCATTACCATATTATTTTTTAAAATATATTTTGGATAAGCATAATATACTTTACCATTAACATCAGTTGCTTTTAAAACGGCAGTTACTTCTAATAAGCTATCATTTTTAGTATACTCTTGTTCAGATACATTGGTTGTGATTTTTTCAATTTTAATAATCGCATTGTCTGCAAAAATAGTATCACCCATATGTCCAGCAAAATTAGTCGGCTCTTTATAGGCATCTTTTTTAGTAGATGATTCTTCGCTTAAATCACCATAAGTAATGTGCGTATAAATATCATTACTCCAAAAGTGTTTCGTATCAGGATTTGAGGCTTTACCCATACGAGGATTATCCTGCACCATAGGAGCCAACTCAAACGCTTTCTCAAATTTACCATTGGTTGTTCGTGTAAAGTAATCCATATAAAAAAACACATCAATTCCTTTGCGCTCTTTTCCTTTATAGGTTACAAAGTATTTCCCCATTTGCAAGGTGTCGCCTTTAGTAAGCACTAAACTTTTTTGCGCATTAAAGTTTTCACCTAAGGCTTCTACTTGCTTTTTAGATGTATTTTGAGAAATAATTTGTTTTTTAGATGTAGAAATTAAAGCGCCAATAATTATTAATGCAAAACCAATATGCGCTATTGAAGAACCAGAATGGCGTATTTTTCCTTTTAAAACTCTAATACAATAATCAGCATTAGAAAACACGGCAAACAAACTTGCTATAAATAGTAAAGCATACGAAATTAAATTCCATTTATTTACATTACTAGCTTCTGAATACCCTTTTAAAAAGTAGAGAGGTATAACACAAACAATTCCAAATACAACGGACAAACCTATAGAGTAACGTATATTTAAAAAATAGGATTTAATATCTGTTTTTTTGTATTTAAAAAACTGCGTAGTGCCAATTAAAATAATTATGATAATTGCAAAAGGCGTTGCCCACAAATTATAATCGGCAATTTTTATTGGCGCTTTTTCTAAATTAAATAATTTATTTAATACTGGTATAGAGGTAAAATAAGTAATCACTAATGCCGATAATAATAACATTAATGAACCCACAAACATCCAGAACTCACGTGAATACAAACTCTCTTCATCTTCCTCTTTAGGAAAATATTTTGTGTAAGCAAAAAT
>JAYSTR010000047.1:0-34164 GCA_043719555.1 Bacteroidota bacterium
CAGTTTAGTTGGAATTGCCTGTATAGTATTATTCATTAAACTTAAAAAAACAAGGCTTTCAATTTTAAATATTTCTTTAGGACAACTATCTAACACACAATTTTCGATAGTTACATCTTTTAAATATTTTAAATAACGTAAGGTTGTTGGCAAGCACAAGGTATCATTGGTTGATGAAACTTTTAATGTTTTTAAACGACTTAAATATGCAATTTCAGTAGGAATAGAATCTAGCTTTGCGCCAAAAAACTCAATGTAATTTAAGTTAACCAACTTTTTTAAATTAGGCGGAAAGCTCGTGAACTCATTATTATAACTGGCAAAATACAACAAGTTATATAAATCACTAAAATTTGGTGGATAGGTTTTTATTTCGTTTCCACTTAATTTAATAGCTTGTAAGTCCGTTAATTTATTAAGCTTGGCAAATAATTTTGGATCGAGCTTTTGATAGCTTAAATCTAGTTTAAAAACGTTTTTTTGTATATCTAATGCCGTTTTCAAATCCTTATAAACCATCGAACCAAAGGGTCCGTATTTATCAAATTCGTTTTGAGCATTACAAATACCCAAAGACAATAACAGTATAAATAAATAAAATCTCATATCGTGTTTAAACGAATATACAAACAATTTTTCAAGCTAATAACGTATCTTCGTAACCATTAATATTTTTTTCAAATGACGCATATCGAACAATATCTTTCTATTTTAAAAACCTCTTTAACAAACAACACGTTTATTAAATTGTCGTTAGGTAATTACAAAGGCTCCGAAGAGAATTTGAAAAATATTTATGTCAAAAAAATTCAACTAAAAGATGGCGAAAAATTAAGCTTTACCTACAGATATCAAACCAAAGATATAGTTAAAAATTTTTTGGTGAATGAAGCAATCACCTTGATAACCGATTTAATTGACCTTGATAAATTCAGACAATCGTCTGTTTTTACGTTAGAATGCGATGCGGTGTTTGAATTCAATAATAAAAATCAAAGCAGTTTCAAAAAAAATAATCCTTCACATCATCAATTACCATCTTTAGATCATAACGTACAAAAACACCGTTTGATTGAAGCAACCAATAAAGCCTATTTACAACTACTAAAAATCACAGATGAAAAAGGGGCTGTTATTAATAGCGCACAAGATAAGTACAAGCAGATTAATCATTACGTAGAGTTATTGAGTCCACTAATTAAAAATTTACCTAAGCACGATACACTAAACGTATTAGATATGGGTGCTGGTAAGGGCTATTTAACGTTTGCTTTGTATGATTATTTAACGCAGGTATTAAAACTAAACGCTAACGTTATAGGTGTGGAATACCGAAAAGATTTAGTAGAGCTATGCAATTGTTTTGCTAAGCAATCGCATTTTGGTGGACTTACTTTTTCGCAAGGAACCATTAAAGATTTTGAAACCAAACAAACTAATGTATTAATTGCGTTACACGCCTGCGATACTGCTACTGATGAAGCCATTTATAAAGGCATTACCGCCAATGCTGATTTAATAGTTGTAGCACCTTGTTGCCACAAGCAAATACGCCGAGAAATAGAACAACATAAAACTAAAAATGAATTAGATTTTTTATTGAAGCACGGTATTTTTTTAGAGCGCCAAGCAGAAATGGTAACAGATGGTATCCGCTCTTTAATACTAGAATATTTTGGCTATACAACCAAAGTGTTCGAATTTATTTCAGGAGAACACACACCCAAAAATGTTATGATTGTTGCGGAGAAAAAATCTAAAACAGAAATTCAAAAACAAGAGTTACTACAAAAAATCAAAGAAACGAAAACGTATTTTGGTATTAATACTCATCATTTAGAAACATTGATGGGATTATATTAGTCAATAAACATACGCGATTAAAAAACAATAAGGTAGATATGAGACTAATTGTAAAAATGCTAACAATAATGTTTATTATTTATAGCTGTTCGGCTAATAATAAGAAACTAGTAATTTTAAATAAAACTACAAAAAATGTTTATTTTATCCTTGCGCAAGATACAATCTTGTCAGAGCACAATGTTGCCAGTAAAGTTTATAAGAATGATTCTATTTTCCCTAATATAACAAGATCATCAAATGCTAGTGCTTGGGAGTACAAAATAAATAATTCCCAAGATAGTACTCTGTTTATTTATATTTTCGATATAGATTCATTATATAATAATCAATTAACTGAAGATATAATTAAGAATAGAAAGTTTAAAAGGTATGGATTTAAAGTTAACGACTTAGATCATATAAAATGGCGTTTAGTAATCGATACAATGGAATAGGACTCTGCAATTTTCAATGAAAATCTACATACAAGTTTCGTAAACTATAATTTCAACTTCTCTACTATCGAAATTACTTGTGGAATTAAGGCTTCTGAACCACTATTATTTATAATAAATGATGATAAAGGGATTTTTTGTTCATCAATCCATTGCGCTAACATCCGTTTTTCAACTTCTGCTTTCGATAACTGATTACGTTTCATTACACGTTCAATTTTAATATCTACAGGCGCTGTTACTAAAACACTTTTAACAACTTCTTTATAAATTCCTGTTTCAAATAATAAAGCTGTTTCTTTAATGATAATAGCCTTTGGGTGAGACTCACAAAACTCATTAAAATCAAGCTTTACAGCAGGATGAATGATATTGTTTAATTGATGTAACACTGTGGTGTCCGAAAATATTTTTTGAGAAATAACAGTTTTATTTATTTCTGTTTCGCCGATGTAGGCTTCTTGTCCTAATAGTTGAATAACCTGTAACTTCACAGAAGGCTTAAAATAAAGATCTTTGGCACGTTCATCGGAATTGTAAACCTTGCAACCAAGTAATTCAAATAATTTCGAAACTACTGTTTTTCCACTACCGATGCCACCTGTTAATCCAACTATCATTATTTAAAAATTAAATAGGAAATTTGTTTGGGTTCTATAGATATGATTTTAACATCTGACGGTGTACGCGTTAATTCTACATCCAGTAACTTTTGTTTATTTAAAAGCTGAGCATAATTAACGGTGGCTTTAAATAAATTTTCGCTCACATTTTCATATTCCTTCATTGATACCAAGTAAGAAACCGTAATAGTTTGCGGTAACAGCTTAATGGTTTCATTACTTGTATTATTGGCTATGGTAACTGGTACTGTTATTTTATGTTCAATCAACCGATCCACATTAAATGTTACTAATACATTTTTAGGGTTGTAATACACATTTTTATAATGATTGATAAGAGCCACCTGCGACGAATAATTTTCGCTTACCTGTGTTAATTTTACTGTTTCAGTATAAATGGTGTCAATTGTATTTATTTCGCTGCTATCTCCTAAAACAGTTATAAAAGCAGGTGTTACAATAGGTTTTGAAACGATAGAATAACCAGCTTTGCAATCAATATTAAAATTTCCTTTAATAGGAATTAATTTAGATTGTCCTTTAATAGAAGTGAAATTTAAGGTATCAGGACGAATTTTTAATACTTCAAAATCAAAATTAACATGTTGCTTTAAGGCTAATACATTAGAGTTGATGAGATAGGTTTGAGCTTTATTATTCTGCTTAAAGCTTTCTAAATTAATTTCTAAAACCTCTTGAGAATTTTTTAGAATAATAAATAATAATTTTAATCCCGATGTTTTAATATCCACATTAATACTTTCGGGTAAATCGCCAACGATGGTTTTATTAGTTGGTAAATTAACAAACCTCACAGGAATATTAATCGTGTAAGGATAGTTACGGTTTAACGCATGTGCCAACCAAAGGATAGATGCAATAACCAAACAAAACAAAAACGTAAGAACTTTTTGGTTTAAAAGCTTACGTTTTAGTTTGAGAGTATGTATACTAGTTGCTATAGATTATACTGTTTGGTTTAATGTAGATGTAGCATCTTGTGATACTGCATTTTTGCTGATTTTCATTTTTGAACCATCTTCAATTGCCATAATGATTGTACCATCATCATTCATTTTTTGAATAGTACCATAAATACCACCAATGGTTAAAATTTTATCGCCAGCTTTTAAAGCCTCAATGTATTTTTTAGTTTCTTTTTGTTTTTTCATTTGAGGGCGAATCATAAAAAAATAAAATACGATTACGATTAATAACATCATAATAATTTGTGATGTTGCTCCACCGTTTGCTCCGCCTGCCATTAAAATAAATAAATTGTTCATGTTGTGTTAGTTGTTTGTTTTAGGTTGTTGTTTGTTAATTGATTGTATGATAATTAATGTGTTGGTTTTAAATCATCCGGATTTAAAGATGCGGGCACTATAACATTTGCTTTAATATAAATAATACGTGTACTTGGTTCGCAGTTAGTAACTAAGGTTACCGATTTTTCTACCAATCCAGATTTACCTTCACTACTAAACACAACATTAATTACAGCTTCCTCGCCTGGCAAAATTGGTTTTTTAGGATACTCAGGAACTGTACATCCACAGCTTCCGCTTGCTGATGAAATAATTAAATTAGCACCACCAGTATTTTTAAATTTAAAAGCGGTTGTTACTTTTTCACCTTGTGTAATACGTCCAAAATCGTGCGACTCCTCATCAAATTTAATATCTGGTAAATCGCTGTTTGATTTTCCATCTACACTTTGAGAATTAGTAACATCATTGGTTGAAATTTCAGTTGATGTATTTTCCTTGCAACTTGTTGCCATTATTAATAGTGACGCCGCAAATAAATAAATGTTTTTCATGAGGTATTTTTTGTAGCAACAAATTTATGATTTTATACCGATTTACAAGATATAAAAATATATAAAAAATTAGCCTAAAATGCTTTTATTAAATGAAGGATTTAATGGTATTTATTTTTTTTATCATTTCTTCCGATTCCATAAAATTGAGCGTTTGTTGTCCATCTGATAATGCTTCTTCAGGCTTTTCGTGCACTTCATAAATAACTCCATCTGCACCTGCAAATAATGAAGCAAGGGCCAATTTAGGCACATATTCTCTAATACCTATGCCGTGCGATGGATCAGCAATAACAGGTAAATGCGATTTATCTTTTAATACCTGAATCGCATTAATATCAAAGGTATTTCGGCAACTGGTTTCAAATGTTCTAATACCTCTTTCGCACAACATTAATCGTTCATTGCCTTTACTAAAAATATATTCTGCCGAATGCAATAACTCTTCTACCGTGCCGCTTACACCGCGTTTAATTAATACAGGCTTATCTATTTCCCCTAACGCATCTAACAAATTATAATTTTGCGAATTACGCGCTCCTACCTGAAACACATCTACGTAATCCATCATTTCTTCAATTTGAGAAACTTGCATCACCTCTGTTATAATTTTAATTTTTTTAGGCTTGCATTGTTCATACATCATTTTTAATCCTTCTATTCCTAAACCTCTAAATGCATAAGGAGAACTACGAGGTTTAAAAACACCACCGCGCATAATGTGTATGTCATTTTTTTCTAAATGATTAACAATGGATGTGACTTGAGCTTCGCTTTCAATAGAACAAGGCCCTGCCATTAATGTAGGAGTACCATCACCAATACTAATGCCATCACCTAAATTTATTTTAGAGTAATCTGTTTTCCACTTTCGGCTCACTAATTTATAGCTATCCGATACACGATGTATATCCTTAATTCCTTTTAAATGTCCAATACTTCTTATGTCGATATCAGCTTTACCAATACAGATTAAGTAATTTTCAAACTGAGTGTTAACAGCTGTAACGGTGTATTTTTGTTTTGCTAATTCTTGATAAATAATTTGACTATTATCTGAACTAATATTTTTTTGTAATTGAATAATCATAACTTATGAGTTTAGTTGTTTTTTATACTTGAAATAAATTGGGGAATATCCTTAGCCATATCGGTAGAGTTTTCTAATAACTGAATAAACGATGAGCCAATAATGGCGCCATTTACTAACTTACATGCTGAATCAAACTCGGATTTGCCTTTAATGCCAAAGCCCATTAATAATGGATTTTTTAACGATAATGATTTTATAGATTCAACTTTTTGTGTTAATGACGTTTGTATTTTTTTACCTGAACCTGTAGTAGAATTTGAGGATACCAAATAAATAAATCCTTTACTATGATCATCTATTAATTTTATTCTGTTTAATGAAGTTTCAGGACTAATCAGAAACACGACGTGTATATTATATTTTTCGGCAAGAGGTTTATGTATGGTATTATATTCATCTAAAGGTAAATCGGGCAATATCAATCCATCAATACCAACCTGATGACATTGCTTATAAAATGCATCAAGACCAAACTGCATAACCGTATTTAAATATCCCATTAATAGTACAGGCATATTTGTAATGGTGCGTAATGTGCTCAATTCATCAAATATAGAATGAAGTGTAACACCATTGTTTAATGCCACCTCACTACTTTGTTGTATAATAGGGCCATCGGCCAAAGGATCCGAATACGGTATTCCAACTTCAATTATATCAACACCCGATGCATCTAGTTGTTTAATAATAGATAACGTATCCTTGTGCTTTGGGTAACCTGCCGTTAAAAAAATAGACAGTATATTTTCTTTTTTTCTTGTAAATAATTCGTCAATTCTATTTTGCATCGTCTTCTGTATTTAAATAATTTATATAAGTTGTTAAATCTTTATCACCTCTACCCGATAAATTCAGCACCACTGTATCGGTTTGTTTAAATGGTATTTGCGATAATGCTGCCAAGGCGTGTGCACTTTCAAGTGCAGGAATAATGCCTTCTGTTTGCGTTAAATTAACCACAGCTTTCATTGCGTCATCATCCGTTACGCTTAAATACTTTGCTCGTTTTGTATCAAATAAATAAGCGTGAACGGGGCCAACGCCAGGATAATCAAGACCTGCAGAAATACTATAGGGCTCAGTAATTTGTCCATCAGCTGTTTGCATTAAATAGGTTTTACTACCATGAATAATACCAGGAGTACCAATAGTTAATGTAGCAGCTGTATGTCCTGATGCCACACCTTTTCCTGCTGCCTCCACACCAATTAATTTTACTTCAGGTTCTTCTAAAAAATGATAAAAAGCACCAGCAGCATTACTACCACCACCAACACAAGCAATTACATAATCAGGATTTTCTTTACCAATACAACTTTTCAATTGTGTTTTTATTTCCTTACTAATCACAGATTGAAAACGTGCTACCATATCAGGATATGGATGAGGACCAACTACAGAGCCAATAATATAGTACGTATCATCAGCATTATTAATCCAGTCTCTTATAGCTTCATTTGTTGCATCCTTTAGCGTTTTACTTCCCGAAGTAACAGCAACCACTTTTGCTCCCAGCATTTTCATACGCGCTACATTAGGCGCTTGTCTTTCAATATCAGCTTGCCCCATATAAACGATGCATTCTAAACCCATTAAGGCGCATACTGTAGCTGTTGCAACACCGTGTTGTCCTGCA
The DNA here is from genome assembly GCA_043719555.1 of Bacteroidota bacterium. Taxonomy (GTDB): domain Bacteria; phylum Bacteroidota; class Bacteroidia; order B-17B0; family Aurantibacillaceae; genus UBA4416. Next base: position 7,475 of record JAYSTR010000047.1, read on the forward strand.
CCTGTTTCTGCAATGATTCTTTTTTTTCCTAAACGATTTGCTAATAAAATTTGACCAATAGCATTATTAATTTTATGTGCGCCTGTATGATTTAAATCTTCGCGCTTTAAATAAATGTTTGTATTAAATTGTTGCGATAAATTTTTCGCAAAGTATAACGGTGTTGGTCGTCCAACATAGTTTTGTAACAAATCGTCGAATTCTTTTTTAAACGATTCGCTTTGCATAATGTTTAAATAATTATGTTTTAATTCCTCAACATTATTAAATAATATTTCGGGAATATAAGCGCCACCAAACTCTCCATAGTAGCCATTTTCGTTGACTGTAAATTTATTTTTAGTTGTTGTCATTTTTTAGTTTTGTTATAAAGTTTTTTAATTTATTAATGTCTTTTATTCCAGGTTCAATTTCAAATTTGGAGTTCAAATCAATTCCAAATAATTGAGGGTGATTTAATTGTTTAATTTTTTCTTGTGATTCTTCATCGATGCCACCACTTAAAAAAAAGGGTTTATCATATTCATATTCGTTTAATTTTTGCCAGTTAAATTGTTGGCCACTTCCACCATAATGTTTTGTATTCGTATCAAATAAAAAATAACTGACATAAGGCAAGTAGTTTTCTAGTTGAATAAAATCAAACTCATCGTTAATTCCAAAAGCTTTAATAACAGCAACTTTATTGGATAACTCAGCGCACATAATTTCCGTTTCATTACCGTGCAACTGCACCAAATCTAATTGATACTCCCTTACTAACTTTAAAACAACTTCACTTGCTTCATTCACAAATACACCCACCTTTTTAATATCAGCAGACCTAATTTTAATAGCTTCCAAGCTTATATTGTTGTCAAAAAATCTTGGAGAGTTTTTATAAAAAATAAAACCCATAAAATTTATTGGCAATTCCTTTAGTTGCTCAATACTTCCTTGGTTATTTAAACCACATACCTTTATTTTTAAATTTACTGATAACATTATACGTTTTACTTTAATAATTGTTTTACAAATTCTTTGCAAGCTAAATCGGGCTGTGGGTGTTTCATAAACTGACTGCCAATTAAAAATCCTTGATAACCTACTTTTTTTAATTGCTGAATTGTTTCAATAGAATCTATACCACTTTCAGAGACTTTAACCATTTCCTTAGGAAGCAAATCAATCATTAAAAAAGATTGATTGATGTCAATTTGCATCGTATGTAAGTTGCGATTATTTACGCCCACAACATTTACTTTATCATATACTTTATCTATTTCATCAGCGCTATGTAATTCTAAAAGCACTTCCATGCTTAGCGACTGTGCTAAATCCGTAAACTGAATAATTTGTTTTTTACTTAATATTGCAGCAATTAATAAAATAGCATCCGCTCCGATTGATTTGGATTCGATAATTTGATATTCATCAATAATAAACTCTTTACGCAGTATAGGACAAAAATTAAACTTGCGTGCAATACTTAAATCCTCTGATGAGCCACCAAAAAAATGATTGTCGGTTAAAATAGATAAAGCACTAGCTCCTGCTTGCATGTAGCCAATAGAAGTTTTTTCCACATTCACATATTTATTAATTATTCCTAATGAGGGTGATTGTTTTTTTATTTCAGCGATGATGCCACTCTTATCATCACGTAATAAATATTTGGATAACGAAACTGGTTTTGCTTTAAAATAATGAGAGCGCTCCAATAATTCTTTTGGGTATAAAGCTTTACGCTCAATAACTTCTGTTTTTTTATAATCTACAATGGTATTTAATGTTTTCATAATTAATTAGCAATAAGGTTTTTAAATAAAGTGTAAGTTTTTTTTGAATCAATACTTTCTTTGCAATTAGAGATACAATCAGAAATGCTAAGGCTTTTATTGTAGCATTGCATAGCCAAAGCGCTGTTTGCAATGACTACATTTTTTTGTTGAGGAGTACATTCGTTTTTCAACACATTTAAAAAAATATCTGCCGATTCCTGAATTGTATTACCTCCAAAAATACTTTCCTGATTTTGAATAGCAAATCCTAAATCTATTGGCTCAATGATTTTTTCTGTAGTAGTCGTAATATGTTTAAACGATTGCGTTAAACTCACTTCATCGTATCCATCTAAGGAATGTACAATTGTGTAATTACTATTACTCTGTTGTAAAATATACTGATACATTCTTGCTATATCCAAACCATACACGCCAATATAACGATGCTTTACTTTAGCCGGATTTACCAATGGTCCCAGCATATTAAACAATGTTTTCACGCCTAATTCTTTGCGTTGAGTAGCAACTGCTTTTAATGCTGGATGAAACAAAGGAGCATGCATAAAACAAATATTATGTTTATCGAGTTCCCTGTTTAAATCATCTGAATTATTTTTAAACTGATACCCTAAATAATTTAGAATATCCGATGAACCAGACACAGATGACGAACCATAATTGCCGTGCTTTGCAACAGTAACTCCAGATGCTGCTAAAACCAATGCCGCCAAAGTTGAGATATTAAAAGTGTTTTTTTGATCGCCTCCTGTTCCGCAAACATCAATAGCCTCTTGTTCGATATTTACAGGCACACACACATCTAATAATGCATTTCTAAATCCATTGAGCTCCTGAACTGTAATTGGTCGTGCAATGTAAAACGTCATAATTGCTGTTATTTGTGACGCATTTAATTCGCCTTGAACTATTTGTTGAAATAAGCTATAAGCTTCTGTTTCTGTTAAGTTATGCCCACGACACAACAGGTTAAACGTTGTTTCCATTTTTTGTTTTATTAAATTGTAAGAAATTTTGTTGAGCGAAACTTCTCGACTACGCTCGAAGTGACAATACAGAAAGATTGATTAGGTGCTAAGCCAATTCTTCATTATGACTTCTCCATACTCTGATAAAATAGATTCTGGATGAAACTGCACGCCACGTACATCGTATGTTTTATGCTTTGCTGCCATGATGTTTCCTTCAGCATCAACCGATGTGATTTGTAAATCAGAAGGTAATAAATGGCTATTAATTACCCATGAGTGATAACGACCAACGGTAAACGTTTCGGGACAATTTTTAAATAACACATCATCACTTATAATGGAAATTGGCGTTGCTAATCCATGATAAACAACATCTAAATTTTTTAGCGAAGCTCCATAAGCCTCACCAATAGCTTGCAATCCAAGGCACACACCTAAAATACTTTTCGAAGATCCGTAGCATTTTATTAACTCAGGCATAATACCAGCGTTGCTTGGTAAACCTGGACCTGGCGATAATAAAATTTTATCGTAAGCATTCACATCTGCTAATTCAATTTTATCATTTCTGATAACATCAAATGCAACATCACTTACCTTCTCAATTAAATGAACAAGATTGTAAGTAAAACTGTCGTAATTATCGAGCACTAATAGTTTCATAGCTTTTTGTTGTTGTAATATTATTAAATTTTTCGGCTTGTAGGATAGCTTTTTTTAAAGCAGATACTTTGTGATTAATTTCCTGTAATTCTTTTTCTTCATCAGATGAAATAACAATACCCGCTCCCGCCTGAAAGTAAAGTGTATTATTTTTACTTAAAAAGGTACGAATCATAATCGCGTGATTTAATTGATTGTCGTGGCTCATTAAACCAATACAACCACCATAAAACTCGCGAGCTTCAGGTTCATAAGAATCTATCAATTGCAAGGCTTTATATTTTGGAGCGCCTGATAATGTGCCTGCCGGAAAGGTTCCAAACAAAACATCAAATGGATGATACACTTGTTTTACTATACCTACAACTTTACTCACTAAATGAATGACATGCGAATAAAATTGTGTTTGCTTTAAAAATTTCACATTCACATTAGAGCAGTATTTACTTAAATCGTTACGTGCTAAATCAACTAACATATTGTGCTCTGCATTTTCTTTCGGGTCGTTTAGTAATTCTTTTGCTTTTTCTAAATCAAAGGTGTCGTCGCCTGTACGCTTGTACGTGCCTGCTATTGGGTGTATTTCAGCTTCCTCATTTGTAATTACTAACTGTGCTTCTGGCGAAGAACCAAATAATTTAAAATCTCCCAAATCGAAATAAAATAAATAAGGTGATGGATTAATATTTTTTAAAGCGCGGTACACGTTAAAATCATCTCCCATAAATGCTTGCGAAAAACGGCGAGACAATACTAACTGAAATACATCTCCCTGCTGACAATGCTCCTTAGCCTTTGTTACCATTGCTCTATAAGCGTCGTCCGTTAAATTACTTTCCGTAGTATTAATTGTTTCAAACGAAAACTCTCTGTGTGATAAACATTGTATTTGCTCTTCAACAATTGCTAATTGATTTTGAGACGACTCATTTGTGTAATGATGACTTACGATACATAAATTATTGGTTGTATGATTAAACACTAAAATAATACCATAAACGCTGTATAATAATTCAGGAATATCAATATTTTTTTTCTCCTTATTCAACGCGATGTCTTCTGCGTAATTAATGCAATCGTAGCCCATATAACCAAACAAACCTGCATTACAAAATGGTAAATTATGAGTATCAAATTCAAATTGTTGTTTAAACGCTATTAATTTTTCTAATACAGTTTTAGTATCATAACCTATAACTTCTTGTGTAATACTTCCGTTAATTTTAGTTTTTAAAACAGACTGATGCAAGGTTATTGTAGCTAATGGATTTAGGCAGATATATGAATAATGCCCATCCTTACTGTTGTAATCAGAGCTCTCTAACAATAACGGATTTTGGTATAAATCCCTTAAAGCAAGGTACAAAGCCACGGGGGTTTTGGTATCAGCTAATAGTTGGTTTATGTGTGTGTATAATTTCATGTTTTATTTATTTAATGGAGTTGCTAGAAAACAAAAAGCCCGCTGTTATATGAACAGCGGGCTTTATTAAAGGCCTTTATAAGAATACAAATCTTAGCTACTCACAACAATTGTTGCAAGCCACCAATAAGATTTATTAAAAATTGTAGTTTTCATTTCTGCTACAAATGTAATGTATCTTTTTTTATAAATCCAAATTTATTTTAAAATATTTTTTAAGCACCTTTCACACAAAAAAAAGAGTAATAAATTTTAACTTATCAAATATAATTTATTTCCTCTCGATATTAAAGTATACAAAGGATATACATCACCTTTTATCTAATATTTCGTATCGATTCTTATCGAAAACGCTCAAAGTAACCTGCGGAATCTTTACTCTAAATCTTCTTCCTCATCAATATCAATTAATGGGGGTTCAATAATTTCTTGAGTTTGTTTTTTATTATGGATAGATAATAAAATAGCTGGCAACAAAATTAAATTCGTAAACATAGAAATGATTAATGTTAACGATACTAATATTCCTAAAGCCACCGTACCGCCAAAACTAGAAGCAGCAAAAATTGCAAAACCCGAAAATAAAATAACCGATGTATAAATCATACTTAAGCCAGTATCGTGTATGGCTGCTGATATAGCTTGCGCTGCGTTTAATCCTTTTTTTAATTCCTGACGGTATTTCGTTAAAAAATAAATAGTACCATCGGAGGATATACCAAAGGCAATACTGAAAATTAAAATAGTAGATGGTTTAAAACGTATGCCTAAAAAGCCCATAACTCCAGCAGTTATCACTAACGGAATTAAACATGGTATCTTTGATAAAACAATAATGCGTACCGAACGGAATAATGCAATACCTACTAAGGCAATTAATAAAATTTCAATAATTAAACTTTCTATTAAGTTAGATAATAGATAATCGTTGTTTTTCAAAAACACTAAACTGTGTCCTGTTAAACTTACTTTATAATCTGTAGCCGGAAAAATAGAATCTATCGTTGGTTTTATTTTTCCAACCAACACTTCCATTTTTTTAGAACCAATATCAGCTACCTGATAGCTAACACGAGTTACTTGTTTGGTTGAATCAATAAAGTTTTTTAAACGATTATTTTGTCCTTTTAATGAACCTGAATATTCTGATAACGTTTTTAAATTATCGATACTTGGTACACGGTAGTAATTCGCATTGCCATCGTGATACGCTTGATTACTAAATTTAATGCCCTCAACAATAGACACTGGTTTAGAAAACTCTTGGTAGCCTTCTAAATATTTTTGAAGTGCTTTTATTTTATAAATGGTCTTTGCATTATCTGCAAACACGCCATTTTCTTTTTTGGTATCAATAGACATTTCAAAGGGTAACACACCATTAAAATTTTCTTCGAAAAAATGTAAGTCCGTATAAATAGGATCGTTCTTAGGTAAATCATCTACCACATAACCATTTAAATCAATAAAGTAAGTGCCAATGGTGAAAATGATTGTGATAACCGATGTAGTAACATAAATAGAAGTACGGTGATGCTGTACTAAATTATCAATGCCATCTAAAATTTTATTAATGCGTTTCCCTTCCTGATGCTTGGTATGCTTGGCTTTTGGAGTTGGCAAATAATACAAAATAATAGGTATTAATATTAACGTAATAAAATACGTGGCCATAACACTAATAGACGATACCAATCCAAATTCAACCAGCATTGAGCTTTTAGTAAAATATAAAACACCAAAGCCAATAGCTGTTGTAATGTTTGCTAAAAACAACGTCACGCCTATGGTTTCAATCATACGGGTTAAAGCTTTTATTTTATTGCCGTGTAATAAAAATTCGCTCTGGTATTTATTTATTAAAAAGATGCAATTCGGTAAACCAATAACCATTATCAATGGAGCAATTAAACCTGATAAAATAGTGATTTTGTAACCAAACAATTCCATTATACCCATACTCCAAAACACACCCACAATTACTACTAATAGCGAGAATAATACCGTGGAGCCAGTACGGAAGAACAACCATAAAATAAGGGCTGTTACTATAACTGCTAAAGCTAAAAACATCGTCATTTCTTTCGATACTTTTGTCATTAACATAGAACGAATATAAGGCATACCAGAATAATGAACCTCAACGTTGTGTTTAGTAGAAAAAGTTGCTGCTAAATCTCGGATTTCATTGACGAGTGATATACGTCGTTTAGAATCTAAATCTTTTTTATTAAACGTAATAGCTATAAGTGTTGCGCCTGTTTCTTGATTATAAATGATTTTGTCGTAAAACGGTAAGTTTAAAATTTCTTGCTTAATACTATCCGTTTCGGTTTGCGATGTAAGTGGTTGATTTAAGATAGGGTGAAACTCAAATTTTTGTAAACTATCATTTTTAACAAACTTATAAATGGTTGGTAAGGATAATACATCTCTAATACCTTGCAAGGCTTTAATATCAGTGCTTAGTTTATGCCAGTCGCTAAATTTTTTATACTCAAATAAATTTTTGTCCTTAATACCCAACACCATCACATTGCCATCTTCGCCAAACATTTTTTTGAACTTCATGTACTCCATGTAAGTACTATCATCTTCGGGTAAGATTTTAGCAAACTCATAGGATAGTTTTATCTGAGTGGTTTTAAAAACCATCAACCCAGTAATAATTAAAATAACCGATGCAAAAGCCAGTTTATTTCTTAATAATATTGCCGAAAAGTATTTCCACATAATGCCTTGTTACCCAAAAATTTAAGGAGTAAAGATAACAGAATTAGCTATAAAAAATCGAATTAAATGGTGTTTTACGCCAAACATAAAAATGAGCTAAAAGGCATTAATTTAAAGTAAAAGCTAAAACGCGTATCGAAATATCGTAGAAATACGGTTGATGGTTTATTATTAAAGAGATATATTTGAACTAAAACTAGTAAACGACCGTTTATGCCGCAATCTAACTAATTAGAAAAGATTCCAGTCATAAAGTTGAGGGTAAAAGCTAGTAAGCAGCAAGTCTAGCAATATGACACAACATGAAACAGATAGCAACAATCATCTTATTATTATTAGGGACAAGTAGCTTTTCCCAAGACACAGAATTTGGTAAATCCAACAATGGGCTTATCTACTCTGATACGACAGTAAAACAACTAAAATTTATTGTAGATTCTCTTAATTTGAAGTTTAAAGTATGTGAACTAAATAAAACATACCTATCAAAATTTCAAGCAAAAGCTCATTTCATCTCACTTGAAATCGGAAAAATAAAATATGCAAAAAAGGACATCGAAGCCAATATTTCCTTTGATGACTTTATTAAGAAATATAATAAATCAGAAGTCGAGAGGGAGCTACTTGTTGTTAAGTTCAAATATAAAAACTATGAGGAAAAAGATGTCATTGAATTTAGTAGCATTGAAATAAATAATAAATATGAACACGAATTTAATTTTGAAAAAAACCTCAAAAATTATGACGAACCACTAAAAGGAAAATGGATTTATAGATATTATGATAAAACTGAGTATTCAAAAGAATCCATTGACGCCTTTTATTTCATTGAAGAATTTTCCCAACAATCAATACCAGATAATTATGCAAGAATGATTCAATATTCTGATTGTATGGTGGACACTTCAACACAAATTTTTTACGAAAAGGCCCACAGAAGTGGAGTAAAGTACAGAAACGAAGAGCCTTTAAAATCAAAGGAGTTTATGGAATACATTCATAAATCAACAAATAGACCGGAATACAATTCAGAATACAATGAAAAAGATTATGAAATTTATTCAAAAAAATATCAACTATGGGATTCTTTAAGAATATCAATGGTGGACAGTTTAAAGAACAAAGATGAAAAGTTTAACCAACTATTGAATGAAGCAGTAAAAGAAGCAATTATTAAAGGAGCTACGGACGATGAATTCGAAGAATACGTTGGACTTTATTATTCCCAAAAAACAGAATTGGAACTCAAAAGAAATAGAATCGTTGTTGGAGGTTGTAGTCAAGACAATAGCCCAAGAATACATGCCTTAAACATTGCTAAACTATCCGCAGAAACAATTAATTGGGAAATATTTCTTCGTTCACATTTAGACATAATGAATGATAGATTTGAAAGAGTAAGTGACGGAAGTTATGCTTGGGGTCGTCGCAAAACTTACATCAAAGAATTAGAGGTATTAGACATTAACGTTTTAGACTTACTATTAGGAATTAGTTTAAGAATAGAAAATCCAAGTAATAATCATTATTACGGAAGTATTGGACGACTTGGAAGAGCTTTATCCGAAACTAATAAATCAACTCTAATTGAATCAAAAATGTTGCAAATGGTTTCAGACAATCAGCTTGACGACTACAACAGGATTTTAATTTATTATTTATTTTTAAACTATAACTATAATTATAATTTAGACGATAAGCAGAAGCAAACAGTAAACAAAGAAAAATTAATGACAGCATTGAAAACGTTACCAGAATATTTGGCTACTAAAATAACGACAGAAAAATGACCAGCTGCTAACACACGCTTTGGCAACAGTTTGGCAGACATCAAAGTATTTGCAAAAGCGGTAGATTTTTCATTTACAAATTACATTTAACTATTTAAAAAGTATTCAGTATACAACGATTTCAAAACGCACTAATTATAGCGACAAAACGTTATATGCATTATTTAAAAAACAATGATAATAAACAATTAAAACCCTCTGTATTTTTATAAAGAGAGAGCTTTAATTATGTTTTAAAACATTAATCTTGTATAGGTGGTGGAGTTTGAGCACAACGTCCAAGACCATCACCATGTCCTAAATGAGTTTTAAGGGCCGTTTCGCCCACAAGTAGAGTTTGTCCAAAATGACAAACCAAATACTTGTGTTCTGGTAACATCATTGATGATTTTTTAGAAGATGAGGCTGACGATAACAATAAGCATACAAAAAAGAGAACCGAAATTTTTAAAAGTGTAGCAACACTTCTTTTTTCTTGTGTTTTCATGATTTCATTTTTTTTAAGTGAATAAAAAAAGAACTTTTGTAGAGTAAAGGTACATCATCCTTACAAGTTCTATTTGCCGTTAAAACTAAAACCGAAAATTAAACGTGCACTAAATCAATCAGTTAGTTTTTAGGAAAACACAAAATGAGTTTTAAACACGAAATAAACAGATTTTAACGACTAAAAAACTAAGTTCGTCTGATTTTAAAAAAAATAAAACTACATGCATAAGCTAAAAAAAACGCTTGATGTAAAGCGACAACTCAAGGAGAGTAATAAGTACGTGCAAATTTAGTTTAATATACAACCCAACATCCACCGTCCTAAGGACACCTCCTTCAAAGGAGGAAATAACACGAATGCCTAATTAACTTTTTTCACTGTTTTTAAATTCAGTAAATTCATAGCATTTGGTGTAAAGCCAGAAATATTTTTATGTACTAAACGTATTACTTGATCATAAAACAAAGGCACAACAGGTGCATCATCAATTAACATCTGATCCATTTTTTGATACAACACATTTTTAACTTCTCTATTTTGCTCTTTAATAACTTGTTCAAACAATCTATCAAAATCAGGGTTTTTGTAGTGTGTATAGTTTGAACCAACTGGCGAAAAGTTTTTACTATAAAACAACATCATATAATTTTCTTCATCGGCATAATCCCCTACCCACGATTTTTTAAAGAAATTATATTCGCAACTTGAAACGGCTTGGCGCAATACCGAGGCTTTATCAACACTAATATTTACTTTGATATTATTTTCGGCTAATTGCGATTGTATAAATTCTGTTTGTTCTAAATATGTTTCGGTAGTATGCAAAGTAATTTCAGGTAAGCCTTTTCCACCCGGATAACCAGCTTCCATCAGTAACTGCTGCGTTTTATCTGGATTATAGCTATAACCTTTTACAATTTTATCATCAAACGATGGTAATCCTTTAGGAATAAAACCAGCTGTTGCAGGATATCCTATACTGTTTCTAAAAAACTTCACCATCTTAACTCTATCAAAACCATAGTTAATAGCTTTACGAATAGCCTTAATGCGCAATGGTGATTTTTGCACTAACTCCATCCCATCATCTACTAAAATACCTAAGTAATCTGTTTTTAAATAGGTGATTTTTTGCAAATTAAATTTTTCGGCATACACTGGTTGTAAGTTGGCATTTTTATCCAACACCTCATTAATATTAAAGGCATCGGCTCCACTTAACATATCGTACTTGCCGTTTAATAGCTCCATAAAAGCAGTTTCTCTATCCTTTACAAAGGATATAGTTACAGCATCTAAATAAGGTAACCGATTAGTGTCTTCGAACTCAAAATAATTTTCGTTTTTAACTAATACTAACTTTGTTCCTTCTTCCCAAAGTTTCATTGTAAAAGGGCCTGTACCTACTGGGTTGCGCCTGAAATCTTGCCCATACATATCAACGCCTTCGTGTGGTAGTACCGAAAAATATTTCATAGTTAGTACACTCATAAAAGCGCTAAAGGGTTGTTTTAAATAAATCTCAAAGGTTGTATCATTAGGCGCTGAAAAGCCTTTGTAATTTGTTTTTTCTGTTCGGTCTATATTACTTAATAACGACATTGCACTACTCGAACGAGGATCGAACAAACGTGTAAACGAAAACACAAAATCTTTTGCTATAACTTTTCGTCCTTTTTTATTTTCGAAACATACATTATCATGAAAAAAAACATCCTCACGTAAGTAAAACGTGTATTTTAATCCATCTTCACTTACTACCCAGTTTTTTGCAATACAAGGCACAACAATTAACGAATCGTTCATTTGTACCAAGCCATTAAATAATTGGTTTACAGGCCAAATATCTTCGGAGTTATTTGCTGTTGCCGGATCAAGGCTCGAAACGCCCGCCATCTCATTATAATTAAATACAGTGCGAGGATCTTTATTTTGTTTGCTGCCATCACAAGAGCTAACAAAATTAAGGGTTATTAGTATAAAGGCTAATAAACCATATTGTGTTTTAAAAAAAAGTACATTTTTCATCTTATACCAATATTAACTATTTGTGTTAAATGAATTAATAAACATATCCAGCAGTTTTACACAAATGCTTGTCAATTGTAAAAAATACATAAATTAGTATTTTGATATAAAAAACTTAACTATTTAAAGAAACCGATGAAGAAAATTATTTTTTTTGGTGCATTTTTCACCTTTGTAAGCCTTTTAGCCTATAGTCAGCAAGTTACGGAGCAAACTGCCGAAGCTAAATTAAACGTAGGTAATTTTGAAGATGCTTTAGATGAATACCTTGAATTGATAAAAATTGATTCGAGAAACGAAACCTATAATTATAATATAGGGTTGTGTTACTTAAATACCAATTCTAATAAAGCAAAGGCTATTCCTTACTTAGAAATTATTACCCGTAAAAACACCTATAATCACGAAGCTGATTATTTATTAGGTAGAGCATACCATTACAATGGTCGATATGACGACGCCATTAAAATGTTTGAAAACTACAAAACCTTTAAAGGAAAAAAAGACAAAAACGAAACCGATAAATACATTCAGTATTGCATTAATGCCAAAGAGTTAACGCGTTACCCTGTTAATGTGTCGTTTCAATCGCTTGGTAATTTAGTAAACTCGGAGTACAACGATTATTATCCCTTTGTAACGAGTAATGAATCGATGATGATTTTTAACTCGAATAAACCTGAAAAGGGAGCTGAAAAATTAACGGATGGTACTTTTCAAAATGCCATTTATCAATCAAAAGAAATAAACGGACAGTTTGGTAAAGCAGTAAAAATGCCTAGCCCTATAAATTCTACTTTATATAAAATGGAAGTGATTGGATTAAGTGCTGCTGGCGATGTGATTATTTTATCTCAATCGAATCCGAAAACAGACGCTCAACTATTTATGAGCAGATCAACTGGTAACGGTTCTTACTCAAAACCACAGTTGATAGATGAAGTAATTAATGCAGGTGGCGATGTAGCCGCAGCAGCTATTTCAAATGATGGTAACACTATTTATTTTTCGAGTAATAAAGCAGGTGGCTTAGGTGGTTTAGATATTTATTCGTGTAATAAATTATCGAATGGAAAATGGGCTACACCGATGAATTTAGGCACTACCATTAATACAGAATCTGATGATGATTTCCCAAACATTTCTCCCGATGATAAAACCTTATATTTTAGTTCGAAAGGGCGCTCAAGTATGGGAGGTTACGATATTTTTAAATCGACTATAGATGAAACTACACATCAATTTGGAAGTGCAAAAAACATGGGCTATCCCATTAACACTCCTTATGATGATATGAATTTTAGAGTATCTAAAAATGGCAAGTTTGGTTATTTAGCTGCTATCAGGCAAGGGGGTTTAGGCGAGTATGATGTGTATCGTATTAATTTTAATGAGATTGAAACTGATTATACTGTAGTGATAGGTGAAATAAAATCGGTAGATAATTCGGATATTAATTTTTCGGATGTATTTATTACGGTGAGTGATATCAAAACAAAAGAGTTGGTAGGCAACTATTTGCCAAACCCAGCTAATGGCCGTTATGTAATGATTTTAGCACCTGGTAAATATCAAATGAATGTGGAGGCGCCTAACTATAGCACGTTAGAAAAACCTATCGAAATTTTTGATAAAGCCTCTTACCAAGCGGAAATTAATATGAATATTGAATTGAAAAAATAATTATTTAATCAACGTAAGCTTCTTTAATTATCGTTTTAACTTTAGTGATTTCTTTATCCGTTAATTGTCCTAATACTTTAACGATTCGCATTCTATCAATCGTTCTTAATTGATCTATAACTACCCAGCCTTTTGTTTTTGCGTGTTTAACTTCAACTCTCGTAGGATAGTGCTTTGAATTACTTGTCATTGGTGCAATAACAATTGTATGTAAATATTTATTCATCTCATCAGGAGAAATAATTACACATGGTCGCGTTTTTTTCATTTCGCTACCAACCGTTGGATCTAAATTAACCAACACTATTTGATATTGTTTTAACTCCATTCCTCAAAATTTTCATCTTCAAATACATCATTCATTAGCAATTTATCATCGCCATTTTCATGCATTTTCTTAAATGATTTTTCCCAAGTACTACGAGCCGTTGTTTTAGGCTTTAATACAATATACCCCTTTTCAAGAATTAACTCTAAAGTTCCATGTATATTATATTTTTCAAGTATAGTCTTCGATAATCGAATACCTTTTGAATTCCCGATTGATATGAGTGATACGTCCATAATTATTAAATGTAATTACAAAGTTATTACATTTAATTTAATTATCAAAATATAGTAAATGATAGAATACAATTTTCTTGATGTTACGGCAAACAATAATTTAATTTTTCATGTTAGTAATAACACCCAATTGAGAAAATTTCTATTTATTAACAAGCATTCTTATCATCTACCGAATCCCACTCATGCTCAATAGATGTCATTAATAACGCATTGTCAAACTGGACAGAACCTTTAGGAAAATTATCTATGTTTTCAAAAAAACTAGAACTAACTGATTCAACTTTTAGCGATTCAACTTTCCAATTATATGTTCTTAATAAAAGTCCTTGAAACTTGTTTCCAATTGGCGAATAACCTAATGCTCCATTTTTCATAAAATCAGAAACATTATTTATTGTTTCAAAAATAGAGTCTTTATTAAAGTCATTAGTTTTTTTTGCATTAATCGCAAGTGTTGTATTATCTGAGCTTTCAAATGCAATCTTAAAGTTTCCATCCTTTTCATCAACTATAAACTTTGCGAGAAAATGTTTTCCTGGAAAAATTCTGCCACCAACAATACTATTAATAATAGAAGAACTATCTCTTCTTGGAATATAAACGCCTTCCCTTGTTTCACCATTCTCATCCCATTCAACAGCAATTCTATGAGCTCCATTTTCAGATGAGATACCAAAAAAACTTGGAATTCCTTTTGGTCTAATTTGTTTTAACCTTATTAAACAAATACCTACTATTGCTTTTCCTTTATATACTTTGGGTCTAAAAGGCAAAGGAATTAATTTAGATACAATTTCAGGATCAACAGTATAGTTAATTAAAATTCGCCTATCTATAATGCCTTTAATTGTTGGTATTTTCATTTTGTATATTATTTTTTAGTAACTTTTTTTCAAATAGATAACAATGTAATGCCATGAACCCAGTTAAAAACCATCCTGGAATTGCTAAATATAAATTTGCCTGTTCGCGCTTATCAGGAAACCCACCTTCATTTTCAACTTCTACTAAAGATGAAAAATTGTTTTGATAGGATAACATAACACAACCTATTCCGATAAATATACCAATAATAGAAATGAAACTATTACTCTTCCAAAATCTATTTATTTTATCTGAAAGTCTTATAGGAAGACCAATAATAAAACAAACAATAATTGTAAATATTGTGAAAATTATTGCAAGAATTGGTTGAAAAAATAAAAGTCCAAACCAACCTTCGAACCCAATTTCAGTTTCAAAAAATGCGCTAATCATATAAATTGCAAATAAAACTATCGAAGTCAAAATATATTGATACAACAATACTCTATTCCACAATTTCTTCATCTGATTTTAATTCCCCTCCATTAAACCTCTTCCGGTTTTTTGAATTTGATTGGTGCGTTTTAAGTCTGCAATAATTTTATCTAACACACCATTAATAAATGTTTTACTATTAGGTGTGCTATATTCTTTAGAAATATCAATGTATTCGTTTAAGGATACTTTAACTGGCACATTGCTTATTTCTAAAAACTCGGTAATAGCCATTTTCATTAACAATACATCCATTGTTGCAATACGCTCCAATTCCCAGTTTTTTGTTTTCTCATCAATTAACTGATCGTATTCTTTATCGCCAGCAATGGTTTTACGAAATAAAGTAGATATAAATTGTTTATCATCGTCCTCATCTTTAAACAAGGGTAATAATTTAAAATCATTACTAAAGGTTTCAAACGTACGAGATACCATAGAGAATGCACCAAAGGTATCATCAGCCCAATGCATATTTTTTTCTTCAAATAAATGCGTTAGTAATTCGTGGTTGTATAAAAAATCAGTTACAACAGCTATTAAAAATTGTTTGTCTTCTTTAATCGATTGCTCCTCTGTTGACATGTATTCTTTATACATATCTGTTGCTCTTAACTCAGTGTATAATTTACGTACTAAATCATAATCGTTACTCCACGAAATTTTACGATTGGTTAATTCTTTTTTCAAATAACCACTTTCGCTCATCGAAACTAAAATGGCATTTTTAATAAATTTTAAATTCGGATTTAAATCTTCAGCAGATGGTAAACGCTTATTTTTATTTTCTTCTAAAACTAAGTGTGCTGTGTGGTGCATATCTGTTAGCAATACAAGCACATAGATATACAAGTCGTAAATTTTATCTAAACTTTTAAATAATTCTTTTTCATAAAACACAATGTCTGGCTTATCTTGTTTAAAATAAGAATACAACGTTTGCATTGTTTTTATTCGTAGGTAGCGTCTGTTTAGCATAAGTTAGATGAGCCCCTCTCATTCTCCCCGAAGGGGAGAAGAAAGAACGACCACGATATTTAATATATAGATAAAATAATAATTGGGTATTTTTTTTGAGTATTTAGTTGATCATCATCTCCCCGTCGGGGAGACAGGAGAGGGCTCTGTATTACATAATAGCGTTTATTCTTGCAATACTTTCAATACGCTGCTCGGCAATTTTATTAGCTGCTGCATACGTAGGAATATTTTGTGTTTTAGCGGTTTGTATAATATTCCAAGTTGTATCGTAAATTTTTTCGGCGTGAGCCATAGCGCGTTCACGATTATAGCCTTGCAATTCGTAAAACACATTAATAATACCACCTGCGTTTACAACAAAATCAGGCGCATATAAAATGCCTTTACTTTTTACTAACTCACCGTGTTTTTTCTCATCAGCTAACTGGTTATTAGCAGCGCCACAAATAACTTTACATTTTAATTTAGCTAATGTATCATCATTTACTGTTGCACCTAAAGCACATGGTGCATAAATATCAATATCTAAATCAAACATTTTATCTGCCGATACTAATTCTGCTTTGTAAGTATCAACTGCATATTTAATACGCTCTTCACTAATATCATAAATATAAACTTTAGCTCCCTCTTTAGTTAAATGCTCAACTAAATGCATACCAACATTACCAATACCTTGCACTAATATTTTTTTACCTGATAAGTTATCACTTCCAAAAGCCTCTTTAGCACTTGCTTTCATACTCACATAAACACCATAAGCGGTAACTGGAGATGGATCACCGCTACCACCCATATTCACAGGTAATCCGCTAACATAATCCGTTTCCATTTTTATAATTTCCATATCACGGCTACTCATCGCAACATCTTCTGCAGTAATGTATTTACCACCAAGGCTATTCACAAATTTACCAAAACGACGTAATAAGGCTTCTGTTTTAATTACTTTAGAATCACCAATGATCACTGCTTTTCCACCACCAAGGTTTAATCCTGCAACTGATGATTTATAAGTCATACCACGCGATAAACGTAAAACATCTGTTAAAGCTTCCATTTCGTTATTGTAATTCCACATACGTGTACCACCTAACGATGGTCCTAATACCGTATTATGAACAGCAATAATGGCTTTTAACCCCGTTGCATTATCATTACAAAATAAAATTTGCTCGTGGTTATGTTGCAACATTTGGCCAATAACAGGATTTTGCGCTAAGCTAGAATCTTTAATATCTTTTACTTCCATAATAGTATGATTGATTTTTCGGTGCTAATTTAGGATTATTTTACATAGAAAAAACATAGTTGATGCCTTATTTTAAGGGCTTTAATAATTAGACAAATTTTGTTGCTCAAATTGATTTTTAGCTTATTTTAGCGTGCTAAATTTTTGAAAAATTATTTCACATATATCATTCTTTGTTGTGTATTGTTATCTCATGCTCAATCAAAACTATCAGGTAGCAAGGATTACTATTTAAAAATTGCGCCAACTCAAGGTTATATCTTAGAACACCGCAGTACTATTGGTAATTTGGTTAAAGGTTACATAACTGGGTTAGAAATTGATTATGTAAAACCAACACGTGGCAGTAAGTTATGGCATCACGAAAATAATTTCCCCGACGTTGGCTTATCTTTTAATTTTATTGATTTTGCCAATCCCAAACAATTGGGTTATTGCTATGGGCTATCGCCTTTTGTTGAGATTCCTTTAAATAAAAAAGTAAAACCCTCACGTATTATATTTCGTTTTTGTTGGGGAGTATCTTATTTAACTAAAAAATTTGACATTGATAACAATCCAAAGAACATTGCTATTGGCAGCCACTGGAATACTTTTGTGCAATACAAATGGTTTTGGCATTTAAACTTAACTGATAAAGTTCGTTTTGAGCCAGGTATCTCTTTTGCGCACGCTTCAAACGGAAGAAGCAAAGTTCCTAACTTAGGATTAAATGTGGTTTCGTTTAATGCTGGTTTTACTTACAAAATTCGCAATAATGATAAGTCTGTTCCTTTAATTGATTCAACCTCTATTTGGCCAAGCAAGCACGAAATTTTAATTTGGGATGCCGTTGGTTTTAATGAGCATGAACCGCCAAATGGGCCTCGATATTTTGCAAATACTTTTGGATTGAATTATTATTACAATGTGCGTAATACTCATAAATGGGGCGCTGGTTTTGATGTGAGTTACGACACACAAAATAGTTATCATTTAATGACTTCTGATAATCCAGCAAATAACTGGATGGATATTTTACAGCTTGGTGTAAAAGCTTGTTATGCCTATAACATTGGTCGTGTGAGTTTACCTATAGAAATGGGCTATTATGCTGTTTCAAAACCTAAAGAGGATGGGACAATATTTCATCGTATAGGTATTAGATATTTTTGCAAAAATGGATTAATGATAAATGCCACTATGAAATCGCATTGGGCTGTTGCATCGCACTTTGATTATGGTGTAGGATATTGCTTTGGTTTAAAAAAGAAAAAAACTCATGAAGAATTATAAATATATTTTATACTTGTTTTGCATCATATTTTTTTCATTTTGTAAAAAAGAAAATTGTTTTGATTGTGTAAAAACAACAGGCAATGTTATAAGTAATGCACGAGATTTAAAAGATTTTACCTGCATTACTACCGAAGATAAAATGGATGTTTATTTAACACAAGGCGCTAATTTTGAAGTGACTGTTGTGGCTGGAACACATTTACAAAAATTAATAAAAACCGAGTTAGACGGAGAAACACTTAAAGTATTTAATACAAATCGTTGTAACTGGGTGCGTGGTTATAAACATCGTATAAAAATTTATATAACCGCTCCTTATTTTAAATATTTAAAAAACACAGGCGTTGGTTCTATTATTAGCGAAGGAAGTATTACTCAGGATAAATTAAGTGTACGTATAGAAAACTCGGGTGAGGTTCGTTTAAATTTAAATACACAAGAATTTAGTGGCAGCGTACACGGCAATGGAGATTTATATTTAGAAGGTAAAACTGATCGCTTTTTATGGAATAATGTAGGAACTAATTATATATATGCTCAAGATCTTATCATAAACAATTACCTCTTTTTATATGATGCTAGTATTGGTAAGGTATTTATAAAAGCTCCCGAAAATGGTTTAATGGATGTTATTATTGACAAAACTGGTGATGTACATTACACTGGTAATCCGGCGCAAATTAATTTAACGGCTAACGGAAAAGGTAAATTAATAAAGGGTTAAAAAACTAAAACATTTTTTAACGTTATCCTAAATACTAAAATTATATTTTTACGTTACTATACAATGGCTTTATCTAAATTTTTATTAAGTATACTACTTGTAATTTCTACCTTAAAAATTACAGCTCAAACCGATGATTATGTTAACGATAGTCAGTTGCGTTATGAGGATTGGGTTTATAAAGCCAATATACAAACTGTAAAACTTCATGAATCAACTTGGGATGCTAATCCACCCATCTTAAATTTTAATTCGGGAGAATTGTTAGAGTTAAGTTTTGATGATTTGGATGCCGATAAAAAATATTACGGTATTAGTTTTGTGCATTGTAATGCCAATTGGGAGCCTTCAAACTTAATGTTATCCGAATATATGAATGGCTTTTTTGAAGCCAATATTTTAAATTTTTCGTTCTCTACTAACACGTTACAAAAATACACGCATTACGCTATACAGTTTCCTCAATCTAATTTACAGTTTACAAAATCGGGTAATTACATCGTGTATGTTTATGAAGATAATGATAAAGAAAAAATTATTTTAACCAAGCGCTTTATGTTGTATACCGATAAGGTAACAATTAATGCCAGCATACGTCAGGCAATTGGTAACGATGAGCAATTTCAAAAACAACACCTTGATTTTAATATCGTTAATACGGGTTACGAACTCACCAATGCATACACAGACTTGCACGTTGTCATTACGCAAAACAATCGTTGGGATAATGCCGTAAGAGATATAAAACCAACCTTTAGCGAACCTCGACAATTAAATTATTCCTTAGATGATAAATCAACCTTTAATGGTGGTAATGAATTCCGGTATTTTGATACGCGTTCCTTACGAACCTATACCGAGCGTGTAGCAAATATTTACAAGGATAGTAGCATGAAATACAATATTGATTTATTGCCCGATCCTTTATATACTTTTAAAACGTACCGGTTTTATAACGATATCAACGGAAGTTACTTAATTAAAAATCAGGATATGGTTGGAAGTCCAGATATAGAAGCTGATTATGCGTGGGTGCACTTTTTCTTGCCTTACGATGCAGCATCTCCCGAAGGTAATTTTTATGTGATGGGTAAACTAACTGACTGGCGTCTAAATAAATCAAATCGCATGACGTATAACTACAAACGCTTTGGTTATGAGTGCAAATTATTTATTAAACAAGGATACTTTAATTACAAATACGTTTACTTACGTGATGATAAAAAAGGAGGCGACGAATCAATGACAGAAGGCAACCATTGGGAAACTGAAAATGATTATACGATTTATGTCTACCATCGCCAACGCGGCACTTTTTATGATCAACTCGTTGGCGTAAAAAGTTTGAATTCAGTTAGACGATAAATTTTCAGCTTACTTTTTTCATCAATGCATCCATAAACCATTGTGGTGCTTGTGTTGGTTTATTTTTAGCTTTATCAATAAACACAAGAGTTACTGTACCTGTGTTTAATAAATCATTGTTTTGATTATAGCATTCGTACTCAAACGTAATACGAGCAGTTGGCAATTCTTTGATGGTAGTTACAATACGAACCTCATCATCATAAAAGGCAGGTTTTTTGTAATTGATATTTAAATTAATTACAGGCATCAATACACCGCCTTCTTCCATTTGTTTATAACTAAATCCTAAACTACGCATCGCTTCAACCCTCCCAACCTCATAATACTGGGCATATACGCCATAATATACGTAACCCATTTGGTCGGTTTCACCATACCTTACTCTAACTTTTGTTTCGGATTTTATCATAAAATTTTGTACCTTGTATATTCTAAAAATAATTCTTTAATCTATGCGTTTATTTAAATTTTATATATTTTTTTCAGCATGTGTCATTTTATTCTCATGCTCACATAAAACAAGTGTTACAAATTTTACAGAGTCGCATACTATTATCAATAGCCCAAAGATTGACAGTAGTATTTATAAAGCAATGTATAAATACAAAAAAGTACACGACGATCAAATGTATGCTGTGCTCGCTAAAAGCGATGATGCCTTAATAAAAGGTGATGTGGAAAGCACCTTAGGCAACTTTTTTTGTGATGCCGTAATTACCGAAACAAAATTATTATTAGGAAAAGATTCCTCTATGTTAAACGTAGCTATTTTTAACAAAGGTGGCTTACGAAACTCTTTGCCTAAAGGCGACATCACGGTTGGTAATGTGTTTGAATTAATGCCTTTTGATAATGAATTACTAATGGTAAAAATAAACGGCGCAAATTTTAAAGATATGTGCTTCAAAATAGTTGAAAAAGGTGGTATTCCAGTAGGAGGTATGACTTTGGTAATGAAAGGAACGACTCCAACAAATATTACAGTAAACGGAATGCCATTTGATGAGAAAAAAGATTATTGGGTTGTAACATCTGATTACTTAGGTAACGGTGGCGATGGCTACAATTTTTTTAAAAATCCAGTGGATAAAAAAAATATGAATGTATTGTTGCGTAATGTTATTATCAGCTATTGCGAACACATCACAAAAAAAGAACAAACTATAAAACCTAAATTAGATGGGCGGATTCAATTATCAAAATAGACGCGAATTTTTAAAATATTTTGCAGGTACAACGGCTGTATTAGCAGGATTCCCAGCATTATCAAAGGAGGCCTTATTAAGCAAAGATATCTCTCGATTAACGATATTATACACCAATGATATTCATAGTCGTATTGAGCCTTTTCCCAGTAATGATCCGAAATTTGCTAATCAAGGTGGCTTTGCACGCAGAGCCGCTGTTATTGATGAATTTAAAAAAGAAAATGACAATGTATTATTGTTAGATGCTGGTGATATATTTCAGGGTACTCCCTATTTTAATTTATATAGCGGTGAGCTGGAATATAAACTCATGAGTTTAATGAAATACGATGCAACAACTATTGGTAATCATGATTTTGATTTAGGTATTGATAACATAACCAAACAAATGCCACACGCTAATTTTGCTTTTATTAATTGCAATTATGATTTTAGCAACACCAGTTTACACGATAAAATTATTCCATATAAAATATTTGTAAAACAAGGAATAAAAATAGGCGTGTTAGGTTATGGTGTTGAACTTGAGGGATTAGTTGACAAAAAAATGTATAAAGATACTGTTTGGCAAAACCCTATTCCTATTGCGAATGCAACAGCTAAACTTTTAAAAATGGATTTAGGTTGTGATTACGTTATCGCATTATCGCATTTAGGTTTTAGAGATGATAAAAAAGTGAGTGATACAAGCATGGCTCCACAAACCGAAAACATTGATCTAATTATCGGAGGGCACTCACATACGTTTTTAGAGCACCCAGTAAAAATCAAAAATAGAGTTGGAAAAGAAGTTCATGTAACGCAAGTTGGTTGGGCTGGAATTTGGTTAGGAAAAATGGACGTATACTTTTCTTACGATAAGAAAAAAATTACCCATAACTCTAATAACAAAAAAATTTAAGAAAAGCAAAACAATCCGCGAATTTTCTACTCTATTAGGTAATAGAAAAAAATTAAAAAACAAGCGCTAACTGAAACTTTTTTTAAATTAAATGTTCATTTTTTTCTTGCGTGGTTAAATAATAAGTATATTTTTACAAACTCGAACTTGTTAATAACATTGAACACTATATACTTAAAAACTTTTTAAACTTATGAAGGAAAAAACTGCAGAAAGCGTTTGGAAAAACTGTCTCAAAGTAATTCAAGATAATGTTAGCCCCCAAAATTTTGCTACTTGGTTCGAACCAATTAAAGCAATAAAAATTCAGGACAGCATTTTGAATATCCAAGTGCCATCTCAATTTTTTTACGAATGGTTAGAAGAACACTACATTACTATCTTAAAAAAAGTAATTCGTAAGGAACTTGGGCCAGAAGGAAGAATTGAATACAGCATTGTAATGGATAACGGTACTGGTAAATCAGAGAAAGCCGTTATGCTTAAAGTACCTAACATTAACACCAACTTAAAAAACAATCCGGTTAACATGCCGATTGATGGTGGTACTATTCGTAACCCATTTATTATTCCAGGTCTTAAAAAAGTATCTGTTGAATCTCAATTAAATCCTAATTATAGTTTTGATAATTTTGTTGAAGGTGATTGTAACCGTTTAGCTCGCTCTGCGGGTTATGCTGTTTCGCAAAAACCAGGTGGTACAGCTTTTAATCCATTATTATTATATGGTGGTGTTGGTTTAGGTAAAACTCACTTAGCACAAGCTATTGGAATTGATATTAAAAAGAATTTTCCTAACAAAACGGTTTTATACGTTCAGTCAGAAAAATTTATTGCTCAGTTTATTGATTCAATAAAAAACAATAACCAAAACGATTTCGTTCATTTTTATCAAATGATTG
Source organism: Bacteroidota bacterium (assembly GCA_043719555.1). Classification (GTDB taxonomy): domain Bacteria; phylum Bacteroidota; class Bacteroidia; order B-17B0; family Aurantibacillaceae; genus UBA4416. The sequence continues at coordinate 31,517 of JAYSTR010000047.1, forward strand.
ATGTGTTAATTATTGATGATATTCAATACTTAGCAGGAAAAGAAAAAACACAAGATGTATTCTTCCATATTTTCAATCACTTACACCAATTAGGGAAACAAATCATCTTAACGGCTGATAGAGCGCCTGTGGAGATGCAAGGAATTGAGCAACGTTTATTATCTCGTTTTAAATGGGGCTTAAGTGCTGATTTACAAACTCCAGGCTTAGAAACTCGTATCGCTATTTTAGAGAAAAAAGTTTATAACGAAGGAATTCAATTACCAAAAGAAGTTTGCGAATACCTAGCATACAGCATTACATCTAATGTACGTGAATTAGAAGGCGCATTAATTTCATTATTAGCACAATCTTCATTAAACAAAAAAGTAATTACTTTAGAGTTAGCTAAGCAAATGATTGACAAATTTGTTAAATCTACTGCTCGTGAGGTTTCTATTGATTACATACAAAAAGTTGTTTGCGATTATTTTGATTTAAATATTGATTTAATGAAATCTAAAACTCGTAAACGTGAGGTTGTTCAGGCTCGTCAAATAGCGATGTTCTTTGCAAAGAGTATGACAAAATCATCATTAGCAACTATTGGTATGCATTGCGGTGGTAAAGATCACGCAACGGTATTGCACGCTTGCCGAACGGTAAACAATTTAATGGATACTGATAAACGCTTTAAAGCATACATCGAAGAATTAGATAAAAAAATTAGCATCAACAACTAATTACTATACTTACTCAAATAAAAAATGGCTACTCTAAAAGGTAGCCATTTTTGTTTTTATATAAATTTCGGAAATTAATAACCCCACTTTAAATAAATACCGCCCCAGGTAAATCCTGCACCAAAGGTTGTCAGCACTAAATTATCGCCTTTTTTTAATTGATTTTCCCATTCAGCTAAACATATTGGCAAGGTTGCAGAAGTTGTATTACCATATTTTTGAATATTAAGCATCACCTTATCCATTGTTAAACCCATGCGGTGAGCTGTAGCTTCTATAATGCGTTTATTAGCCTGATGAGGGACTAAAAAGGCAACATTATCTGCAGTTAAATTATTTCGATGCATAATTTCTTCAGCCACATCTGCCATTTTAATTACAGCTACTTTAAAAACAGCTTGTCCATCCATTGCAACATAATGCTGTTTATTTGTAACAGTTTCAATAGATGAGGGCATTAAACTTCCTCCTGCAGGTTGATACAAATATTTTTTTCCACTACCATCAGAGTACATTCTGCTATCTATAATACCTGTACTGTCTGATGTAGGTTCTAGTAAAACAGCTCCTGCTCCATCTCCAAACAAAATGGATGTTTTACGGCAAGCATAATCAACAATACTACTCATTTTATCAGAACCAATAACTAATATTTTTTTATGTGTTCCTGCTTCAATAAATTTTGAAGCTGTTGTTAAAGCATAAATAAAACTCGAACACGCCGCTTGTACATCAAAACCCCAAGCATTGGTTGCGCCAATCATATCCGCTACAATATTGGCATTGGCAGGATACTGATGATCGGGTGTAACAGTTGCAACAATTATTAACTCAATATCTAAAGGAGATAAACCTTTTTTTTGTAATATTATTTTTGCTGCCTCTGCGGCCATGTAGGCACTGCCTTTATCTTTGTCTTTTAAAATACGACGCTCACTTACACCGCTTCTGCTCACTATCCATTCATCAGTTGTATCAACCATTTTCTCTAACTCTTTATTAGTTAAAACATATTCGGGAAGGTAAGCTGCAACAGCAGTTATAGTGGCAGTTGTTTTCATATTATTTAATTAAGAATTTCAAATGTATTTGTACTATTTCATTTACAAGAATTAAAATATAAATAGCTTACGTAATACAAATACATATTTTATTATATAAATTTGTTGTAAATAGCATAATTAAATGAATTTAATACTTAATAAATACGATGTCTAACGTAAAAAATGAACAATTATTTAACTTAATAAAAACGTTATCGAAAGGCGAAAAACGGTTTTTTAAATTGTATGTTTCGAGATTAGGAAATGTTAGTGATAAAAAGTTTATTATTTTATTTGATGCCATTGAAAAACAAAAAAAATATGACGAAGAGAAAATTTTAGTTCGTGAAAAAGATTTAAACCCAAATCAATTACCAAACTTAAAAACACATTTATATTTTCAATTATTAAAAAGTTTACGACTAAGTAACAGCAATAATTTACGGAGCATAAAAATTTTGGACTTAATTGATTACGCCAGGCTTTTGTATAGCAAATGTTTATATAAAGAATGTGTAAAGATGCTTGACAAAGCAAAGAAAACAGCCATTATTAATGATCAATCTGTTTTTATATTAGAGATTTTAGAGATTGAAAAATTAGTGCTTTCTAAAACATTAGATGCAGGAAATGAGGAGCGGGTAAATCAAATCATTAAGGAAACCAATAAAGTAACAGAAAGTATTAAGAACCTTAATATTTTTTCTAATTTATCATTAAAAAAAATAAAGGAAATTACTTATGTTCATGCTGAAGGTTATGGTGGAGGAGCATTAAAACATGGTCCTTTTGCATTATTAGACAATGGTACTCCTGTAATTTTGCTCATATTTAATGATCAACATGCTGAATTAATGAGAGTTACAGCTTCACAAGTTAAAGG
>JAYSTR010000048.1:0-13824 GCA_043719555.1 Bacteroidota bacterium
GTTATTATCACTTTTATATTAATAGTAAACTCACACATTAATAATATATTATCGCCATTAATCATTTTAAGTTTAGGTATTTTTGGTTCATTGTTAGGCTTTTTAATATTTAATTGGCATCCTGCTAAAATTTTCATGGGCGATACTGGTAGCCAATTTTTAGGTGCTTTTTTAGCAATTGTTGGTATAGAATATGGATTTAATATAAATTTAATACTAAATAATAACAATGTAAACTCAACCTTTATAGGGTTTTTGGTAATAGGTTTAATATTTCTTTTACCTTTAACCGATACAATTACTGTAAGTATTAATCGCATCAAAAAGGGAAATTCCCCTTTTGTTGGTGGAAAAGACCATACAACGCACCATTTATTTTTTAAAGGAATCACCGAAAAAAGAATCGCCATTTTATTTTGTGGTATTGGTTTTACTGGAGTTTTTCTCGCAACACAATTAGTTTTTAACTACCAGTTATATTGGGTTATTTTTTCAATTATTTTTTGTGCCATCACTTTCTTATCTTTATATCTAAATACGATACTTAAAAAAAGAAAGTGACCATTTCCGTTTGGATATTAAAATTATTTAATGCGCCTTCTCCCAACTACAAAAAAATACTTGTAAGTTTTGGTGCGTGGTTACTTGTGTTATCTTTCATAAAAATCGTTGTTTTAAATCCTGACAACAATAACCTAGATTATTCAAATTCAAATTTTAAAGTATTGGGATTAAATTTACCATCGCGTTTAGAATTTGCCGGAGAAAAAGTTCCATTAAATGATTATGAAATTAAAGAAAGCTTAGAAAAAGAATTTTTCGGAAATAAATCTTGGAAAAGCTCATCATTAATTTTATTTTCTAAAGCTCAAAAATGGTTTCCTATTATTGAACCCATTTTAAAAAAAGAAGGTATACCTGACGATTTTAAATACGTTGCTGTTATCGAAAGTCATTTATCAAATGTGGTATCTCCTATGGGAGCTGCGGGTTTTTGGCAATTAATGCCAACTACTGCCCAAGGCTACGGATTAATCGTTAATGATGAAGTAGATGAACGCTATGATGTAGAAAAAGCAACCTATGTAGCTTGCAAACACTTTAAAGACGGCTACAATTATTTTAAAAATTGGACATTATCTGCTGCCGCTTATAACATTGGTATTGGTGGTATACAAAGTGCTTTAAAAAAACAAAACACCGATAATTATTACGATTTATTATTAAACTCAGAAACAGGAAGTTTTATCTATCGCATTCTTGCCTTTAAAACGGTGTTAGCTAATCCTGAGCATTTTGGCATTAACAGAAAATTAAAAAAATCAGGTGGCTATCCTCCATACAAAACTGTTAAAGTAGATACATCTATTACTAATTTAGTGGCCTTTGCAAAGCATTTAGAAACAAATATTGTTACACTAAAAACATTTAACTCATGGCTAATTGGCGATAAACTAACAAATGATAGTGCTCGCGTTTATATATTTAAAATTCCAAAAAACAAAAATGTTGATTTAAGTTTATATTTTAATGATATATTTCCACAAGAAACAACTGTTGACACGACTATAAAAATTGGAACAGATTCAATACAACTTATTTTAAACGATACTATAAAACATTAATAATAGCTTAATGGATGACGAACAAATAGAAGTTATTGGAGCTCGCGCGCATAACTTAAAAGATATTTCACTTACAATTCCGCGTAATAAATTAGTTGTATTAACTGGCTTAAGTGGTAGCGGAAAATCTTCCTTAGCCTTTGACACCATTTATGCTGAAGGTCAGCGACGTTACATTGAAAGTTTTTCTAGTTATGCTCGTCAGTTTTTAGGTAATATGGAACGCCCTGATGTAGATAAAATTTCTGGATTAAGTCCAGTCATATCAATCGAACAAAAAACAGTTAATAAAAACCCACGTTCTACAGTTGGCACTATTACTGAAATATATGATTTTTTACGATTATTATTTGCTCGTGCTGGTGAGGCCTACTCCTATAACACAGGCGAAAAAATGGTGCGTTATAGCGACGAGCAAATCATCGACTTTATTTTAGAAAAATACAAGTCGAAAAAAATAAATTTATTAGCTCCTGTTGTTAAAGGTCGCAAAGGACACTATCGGGAGTTATTTGAAGATATAAGAAAAAAAGGATTTAATAAAGTTCGTATTGATGGTGCTATTGTAGATATTACACCTAAAATGCAAGTTGATAGATATAAAATTCATGATATAGAAATTGTTATTGATAGATTAGAGATAACAGCTGATATTAAAACCAGATTAAATCAATCTTTACAAACTGCGATGAAGCAAGGTAAAGGAACAATTATGGTTTTAGAACATGTAGAAGATACTTCTTCGCGCTTAGTAAGCAAGAATAAAAAATCAAAAACACAACCATTTGGTTTCGGGAAAGTACAATTTTTAAGTCGCTCGTTAATGTGCCCAACAACCGGTATAGCCTATGACGAGCCTGCACCAAATTTATTTTCATTCAATTCGCCTTATGGAGCTTGCCCAAAATGTAATGGATTAGGCGTAGTTTCTGAGGTAGACATTACTAAAATTGTTCCAAATCAAAAGCTCTCTATAAAAAAAGGTGCTATCGCACCACTTGGTATATCCAAAGGCATTTGGGTATTTAAACAAATTGAAGCCATTGGTTTAAAATATGATTTTACATTAGATACGCCTTTTGAAGAAATTCCTGAAGAAGCCGTTAATATTATTTTACATGGTAGCGAAGAATTGTTTACTATAAAATCAGATACAAGTGCAAATGGTTACAGTTCTGCTTTTGATGGCATAGCAACACACATTGCTAAACAGTCCGAAGAAAATCCATCACCCGCAATGAGCCGTTGGGTTGAAGGTTTTACTAATAAGATAAATTGTGAAACCTGCGAAGGTACTCGATTAAAAAAAGAAACTCTCTACTTTAAAATAGATGATAAAAACATTTCTCAATTATCAGAAATGGATATCAATATTTTAGGTGAATGGTTTAAAGGTATTGAAAAACGCTTAACCAAGTCGCAAAACGTAATTGCAAAAGAAGTATTAAAAGAAATTCGAACACGCATTGGTTTTTTATTAGAGGTTGGATTAGATTACGTTACCCTAAATCGTTCATCAAAAACATTAAGTGGTGGCGAAGCACAACGTATTCGTTTAGCTACACAAATTGGCTCGCAGTTAGTTGGAGTATTATATATTTTGGATGAGCCAAGTATTGGTTTACATCAACGTGATAATATGCGTTTAATTGACGCATTAAAAAATTTGCGCGATGTAGGCAATAGTGTATTGGTTGTTGAGCATGATAAAGATATGATCATAGAATCTGACTATGTGATTGATATCGGTCCTGGAGCTGGAGTACATGGTGGGCAAGTAGTTGCAGCTGCTCCACCAAAACAAATGCTAAAATTTAATACAGTTACTGCTGATTATATAACTGGCAAAAGAAGTATAGAAGTTCCTAAAGTTCGTCGTAAAGGCAATGGAAAAAAACTAGTATTAAAAGGTTGTACAGGACATAATTTAAAAAACGTATCCATAGAAATTCCTTTAGGCAAGTTTATTTGTGTTACTGGTGTTAGTGGTAGTGGGAAATCAAGTTTAATTAACGAAACTCTATATCCAATATTAAGTAATTATTTTTATAACTCTGAAAAGCGCCCTCTACCCTACAAAGATTTTAAGGGAATTGAATTAATTGATAAAGTTATTGATATTGATCAATCGCCTATAGGACGGACTCCACGAAGTAATCCCGCAACGTACACCAATGTGTTTTCTGATATCCGGAATTTATTTGCAGAGTTACCTGAGGCGAAAATTAGAGGTTATAAACCTGGACGTTTTTCTTTTAATGTAAAAGGTGGCCGTTGCGAAACCTGCGGTGGCGCTGGTGTTAAAACCATTGAGATGAATTTTTTACCAGATGTATATGTAAAGTGCGATGATTGCTTGGGTAAGCGCTACAACCGAGAAACTTGCGAAGTTCGTTACAAAGGTAAATCTATCAGTGATGTACTACATATGACAATTGATCAGGCTTGTGAGTTTTTTGAAATGCTCCCGAACATTTACCGCCAAATAAAAACGTTGCAAGATGTTGGTTTAGGTTACATTACTTTAGGACAACAAGCAACAACCCTCAGTGGTGGTGAAGCTCAACGAGTGAAATTATCAACCGAGTTAAGTAAACGCGATACCGGAAATACGTTATATATTTTAGATGAGCCAACAACAGGTTTACATTTTGAAGACATCCGCATCTTATTAGGCGTACTCAATCGCTTAGTTGAACACGGAAATACCGTATTGGTAATTGAACATAATATGGATATTATTAAAGTAGCCGATCATATCATTGATGTTGGCCCCGAAGGTGGCAAAGGGGGCGGCGAAATATTATTTACAGGAACTCCCGAAGAACTAGTGAAATCTAAAAAAGGATATACGGCACCATTTTTGAAAAAAGAAATTATGTAATTGTACAATTATGAATTATAAGTATATTACATTCACTCAAAATTTTCACAATTAAAAGTTCATGAAATATGTAATTCCTAAAATAAATTATTATGACAAAAAATAACGAAGATAAAATACGTAAAGCGTTTGCCCCAAAAGAAAGCAATCAATTAATGGCTTCTGATAGCTGGAAAATTTTCAAAATCATGAGCGAGTTTGTAAACGGCTTTGAAAAAATGCAACACATCGGCCCTTGTGTATCTATATTTGGATCTGCGCGTACCAAACCCGATAATAAATATTACATATTAGCAGAAGAAATTGCTTTTAAATTAACACAAGAAGGTTATGGAGTAATTACGGGCGGTGGTCCAGGTATTATGGAGGCAGCAAACAAAGGCGCAAAGCGTGGCGGAGGAAACTCTGTAGGATTAAATATTGATTTGCCGTTTGAACAAAAACCTAATGATTATATTGATAGAGATAAAAGTATTGATTTTAATTACTTTTTTGTTCGTAAAACTGTTTTCTTAAAATACTCGCAAGGTTTTATTGGTATGCCTGGTGGCTTTGGTACTATTGACGAATTATTTGAGTCGTTAACCCTAGTACAAACTAATAAAATTGCCGAATACCCAATTATATTAGTTGGTAAAGAATATTGGAGTGGCCTAATTGCTTGGATAAAACAAACAATGCTTTACGAAGAACATAATATAAATGAAGCTGATTTAGATTTATTTAAAATAGTAGATACTGCCGATGAAGCTGTAAAGCATATTGTTGATTTCTACAGTAAGTATTTATTGAAACCAAATTTCTAATTATTACTCATTTTAAAAGAGGATTGTTTATAATATAAATAATCCTCTTTTTTTGGATAAACGGTAATTTTCTATTGTGTTTTTTGGTTAGATTTACCTATCAATTTTACAGATATTTAAACACATCATATTATTATTTAAAATGAATTTAATATTAAAATACACAACTGCCATTTGTTTCACATCAGTTACTTTGCTAGCTCAAAACATCAAAAATAATCCTACATCCAATCACGGTAATAAGTTTGAGCAATTAGGTTCCATTTTACCAACTCCTAATGAACAACGTACAGCATCGGGAGCTCCTGGTAATAAATACTGGCAACAAAAAGCCGATTATAATATTGAGGCTACTTTGGATGAAAAAAACTTAATGTTATTAGGTAAGGAAACCATTACATATACTAATAACTCTCCTGATAAATTATCTTACTTATGGCTACAGTTAGATGAAAATGAACATCAGGCAAATGGTGATAACCAATTTTTTAATGCAAATAAATTAAACGCGCCGTATGATGAAGCTGCTGCAAAAGCATTAAACACAAACGAAACTTTAAAAGGATTAGGTGATCAAATTTTATCAGTAACTGATGAGTTAGGTAAACCAATTAAATACACCATCAACCAAACGATGATGCGTATTGATTTACCTAAGGTTTTAAATCCTAAAGCATCAGTAAAATTTAATATCAAATGGCAATATAAAATAGGTAACCGTATTGAAGTTGGTGGACGCGGTGGCTACGAATATTTTCCCGAAGACGGAAATCATTTATTCACGATGTCACAATGGTATCCACGTATGTGTGTGTATAGCGATTTTCAAGGATGGCAAAACAAACAATTTACTGGACGTGGTGAGTTTGCTTTAGCGTTTGGTAATTTTAATGTAAAGATGACGGTTCCTGCTGATCACTTAGTTTGTTCAACTGGCGAATGTCAAAACTATGCGCAAGTATTATCACCTAACCAAATGGCACGATACACAAAGGCTACAACTAATTACAATGATGTAACAGAAATTGTAACATTGGATGAATGTACTGTTGCAGAAAAAAATAAAACTGCCACTACTAAAACCTGGATTTTTAAAGCAGATAGCGTACGTGATTTTGCATGGGGATCATCTCGTAAATTTATGTGGGATGCTATGCCAATTAAACAGGATGGTAGACGAGTAATGTGCATGAGTTTTTATGGAAAAGAAGCGGCGCCTTTGTATAGAAAATATTCTACAAAAACTGTAGCTCACACCATAAAAACATATTCTAAATTTACTATTCCTTACACTTATCCTGTTGCACAAAGTATTGAAGCTGCCAATGGTATGGAGTACCCAATGATTTGCTTTAATTTTGGACGTACAGAAAAAGACGGAACTTATACTGAAGGAACTAAATATGGTATGTTGGGAGTTATTATACATGAAGTTGGGCACAACTTTTTTCCAATGATTATTAATAGTGATGAGCGCCAATGGAGTTGGTTAGACGAAGGCTTAAATACCTTTGTACAATTTTTAACCGAACAAGAATTTGATAATAATTACCCATCGAACCGAGGGCCTGCTCATAAAATGGTAGATTATATGCGCTTACCCAAAGATCAGTTAGAGCCTATTATGACTAATAGCGAAAACATTAATAATTTTGGTGCAAATGCATATGGCAAACCTTGTACAGCTTTAAATATTTTACGCGAAACGGTTATGGGTCGTGAGTTATTTGATTTCGCATTTAAACAATATGCAACCCGTTGGGCTTTTAAACACCCAACTCCAGCAGATTTTTTCAGAACAATGGAAGATGCAAGCGCTGTAGATTTAGATTGGTACTGGAGAGCTTGGTTTTATGACATAGAACCAGTTGATGTGGCTTTAGATTCTGTGAAAGCATTCACCTTTATAAATAATAAAGAAGTACCAACCAGAATGGATACAATGCGTATTTTCCCTAAACAAAAAGAATTTGAATCAATTTCTAAATTGAGAAATAAACAAGAAGGATTAAAATTTTTAGTTGATGCTGATACTACTTTATGTGATTTTTATTTTCACTATAAACCAGAAGTAAAAACAGAAGTGGAGAAAAAACCTATTAACCGTAATGAAAATTTAGAGGCTGTGAGCGATTCATCATTTGCTGCATTAAAAGGAAAATTTAATTACGAGTTATACTTTACTAATAAAGGAGGTTGCGTATCTCCAATTATTATACAATGGAATTTTAAAGATGGTAGCTCCGAGATAGATAGAATTAACGCATACATCTGGCGTAAAAATGAAAAAAATGTGATTAAAACCTACGCTAAAAACAAAGAAGTAGCTTCCATTTTAATCGATCCATATAAAGAAACATGTGATATTGATGAGAAAAATAACTCTTGGAATATGAAAGATGCGCCTAACCGTTTTGATATTTTCAAAACTAAAACAGCTGGTCGCGGACAAAGTGTAGGTGGTAATCCTATGCAAAAAGCGAAAGCTGGGAAGCAATAAATGCAACTTTTAAAAATAAGATACTATCAACTAAAACGCGATTTAGGTATTTTATTTTTTATTATAGCATTTGGTTTTAGTGGCTTATCGTATTTTGTATTTAATCATCCTCAACAAGTTGGTATATACTTTAGTGGCATTGTAGTTTTTGGATTTTATAACTTTCATCAAAAACGTTGTGATAAAGGTTTTATACAAAAACATTTTTCAAACCCAACACAACAAATACAGATTGAGTATCAGTTAGTATTATTAACTATTTCTATTCCTGCTCTGTTTTCTGATTATTGGTATTGTTTTTTTGCGCTGCATTTATTTGTGTTTTTAATTCCGTATTTAAACATAAAGCCAAAATCGCAAATAGCTTATAATTTCATTACGCGATATTTTAAAAACGATTATATTTTTATTTCTGGTATACGTAAAAATTTCATAGCGCTCACTATATTTTTAGCCCTTGCCATATTACTAAGTCCAGTTAAATTATTTGGTTTAGTGGCGTTATTTTTATTTAATTCAAGCCTATTTTCGTTTTATGATAGTAATGAGTGCGTGCAATTATTACAAGGCTCCAATCAAAATCCAAAACAGATTTTATATTCTGTACAGGCATCAGCTTTAAAAAAAATGCTATTAATAAATGTACCCTTGCTGCTTGTTAATTCTATATTTAATATAGATATGATTGGGTTTAATCTATACTTTCTTATATATAATGCTTTAATTTTATTGACTATTATTTCAATTAAATACAGTAACTATCATTTTAAAATACAGGGAAATCAAAACCAGTTAAAATTATTAATTCTCATCATTGGCTTATTTATCCCTTATTTAAGTGTATTAGGTTTGGTTTATTATTTTCAATCGCGTACAGATTCTATTAATAATTTAAAAAACTATTTAGATGATAACCATTAATAAATTAACCTACCGCTATCATAACGATAATGTATTACAAGATTTATCTATTAATTTTGATGATGATTTAATACACGGCATTGTTGGCTTGAATGGCAGTGGCAAAACAACGTTGTTTAACTTAATTGCTGGTTATTTGTCCGCAGATGAAGGAGAAATATTACACAATAATAGTCCTATTAAAAAAAACGATTTAGCCTACATTGATACCGAAAACTTTTTTTATCCCAAATTAACTGCACAAGAATTTTTATCCGTTTTTCCAAAAACGAATATGAATTATAATGAAATAAATCTTGCTGAAATTTTTAATTTACCTTTAACTGATTTTATAGAAAATTACTCAACTGGTATGAAAAAAAAGTTATTGATTTTATCTCAACTCAAACAAGATAAACAAATTTATATTTTTGATGAGCCATTTAACGGGTTAGATATTGAATCGAATAAAGCTCTAAAATTAATTATTGAATTATTAAATCATAAACAAAAAACAATTTTAATTGCCTCGCATATTATCGAACCGTTATATGATATTTGTAATAAAATTCATCATCTTAAAGATAAAGTCATAAAAAAAACATACTCTAAAGCAGAATTTAATTTAATTGACAGTGATGTTTTTGGAAGTTTAAATGATAAGATTAAACAGAATTTAAAAAACTCAATTTAACAAGGTGTTAGTATTTATTCATTTATCGAGGCGAACAAGAAAATAAAAACGCAGAATAGATTAGTATTTGAGGCTTTTATTTTTGAGGTTTAACGAAGAGAAAGTATTAAATAGAAATACCTTAGTTCATAATTAACTCAGGCAATCCTATAGGCGCAGCATCAAAAAAGGCTAATTCAAAAATTTCAACTTTCACATCTTTAATAATAGGAAACGTTGATAAAATGTCCATTATTTCTTGCTGATTTTTAGCCTGCATTGTAATCCATAAATGGCTACGTTCCATATCCAGAGCATAACTTAAAATAACGCGTTGCTCCAATAATTCATTTACTCGAGCACGTTGTTGCGGTATTAAGGCAAAAAAATGCTTCGTAAAAAAATCGGGTAATTTTATGTGGACTTGAAAAGTATCTAAAATTTGTAAAGCACTCATATTATTGGCTTATTTTACAACAAATGTAGGCTAACAATTCATAAAATCGATTAAATTTGTCGAATTATTATCATTATTTAAGAATTTATTTATGGGACGTATATTTCAAACTCGAAAAGCAACAATGTTTAAACGCTATGCTAAAATGGCTAAGCAGTTTACTAAAATTGGAAGAGAAATAGTAATGGCAGTAAAATTAGGTGGGCCAGTACCTGATTTAAATCCTCGTTTGCGTGCATGTATTGCCAACGCAAAAGCAGTGAATATGCCAAAGGTAAATATTGATGCGGCAATCAAACGTGCTTCCGAAAAAGATTCGAGTAATTATGATGAAGTAATTTACGAAGGTTACGGTCCATTTGGAGTGCCCGTTTTAGTGGAGTGCGCAACCGATAATCCTACTCGTACAATTGCAAACTTACGCGTGTATTTTAGTCGTGCTAACGGATCTGTGGGCACAAATGGTTCAGTAAGTTTTATGTTTGAGCGTAAGGGCTTATTTAAAATAGATTCTACAGGTTTAAATGTAGATGATGTTGAATTAGATTTAATTGACTACGGCGCTGAAGATTTAACTTGGGATAACGAAACCAACGAATTAATTGTAACCGTTGCATTTACCGATTTTGGTGCGATGCAAGCTGGCTTAGAAGAAAAAAAATATACCGTTAAAGAAACCATCAAAACTTTTATTCCTACTACTACTAAAGAATTAACTGAAGAGCAAGAAGAGGAATTTAAAAAAATGATTGATAAGATGGAAGACGACGATGATATTATGAGCGTGTATCACAACATCGCATAACTTTTTAATATAGCTAAAAAATAGAACGCTGATATCGCTGATTTATTAAGATTTTTAGATGATCTTTAATGCTAGAATGAAGAAGTCAAAATAAAAATCATATTTTAATCATAAAAAATCTGCGTTATCTGCGTTCCATAACATACTAGTGATTCCGATAGTTATCGGAAATAAGTGTAATGTATAAATTATTAAACTTTATAATTTTCAACAACAGTGGAAAAAAAATGGAACATAGCACAAATTACAAATCCAACTGTTGTTAATACTTTAAAAAACGAATTAGTTGTAGATGATGTCATAGCAAAGCTTTTAGCGTTGCGCGATATTACAACCTACGAAAACGCAAAATCATTCTTCCGGCCAACGTTAGATATGTTACACGATCCTTTTTTGATGAAGGGAATGAGCACTGCAATTGATAGGATTGATAAGGCAATAACTAACAACGAAAAAGTATTAATTTTTGGCGATTATGATGTTGATGGTACTACTGCTGTAGCATTGGTTTATAGTTTTTTTAAAGATTACGTTGACCAAATACGTTATTATATTCCCGATAGATATGCCGAAGGATATGGCATCTCTTTTAAAAGCCTTGATTACGCTGAAGAAAATAATTATTCCTTAATTATTGCATTGGATTGTGGTATTAAGGCCAACGATAAGATAGATTACGCAAATTCAAAAAATATCGATTTTATTATTTGTGACCATCACTTACCAGGTAATGAAATTCCTCATGCAGTTGCAGTTTTAGACCCTAAACAAATTGATTGCCCTTACCCTTATAAGGAATTAGCTGGCTGTGGTATTGGTTTTAAATTAGCCCAAGCATATTGTATTAAAAACAATATTGACGAAACCTCAGCTATTAATTATTTAGATTTAGTAGCAACTAGCATCGCCGCCGATGTTGTGCCTATTACAGGCGAAAACAGAGTATTGGCTTTTTATGGCTTAAAACAATTAAATGCAAATCCTCGTCCTGGTTTAAAAGCTTTATTTGCTTTAAATAAACAGGATAAAGAGGTTGATATTAGCACACTAGTATTTACCATTGCGCCACGCATAAATGCAGCAGGTCGTATCGAACATGGCTCAAAGGCTGTAGAACTTTTAATTAGCGATACAAATGAGGCCACCGAATTTTGCAAAAAAATAAATGACACTAATTTATTACGTCGTGATATAGATATTAGTATCACCGACGAAGCCTTTGAAATGCTGGAGATGAATCCAATAACACCATTTAAAAAATCAACGGTGTTGTTTAATCCTACTTGGCACAAAGGAGTTGTAGGTATTGTGGCTTCACGTATGATTGATAAGTTTTATAAACCTACTATTATTTTAACTGAATCAAATGGTATGGTAAGTGGATCGGCTCGTAGTGTAAAAGATTTTGATGTTTATACGGCTATCGAAAATTGCAGTCATTTATTAGAACAATTTGGTGGACATAAATTTGCGGCTGGTTTAACCATGAAGCCCGAACAAGTAAAACCGTTTATTGAAGCTTTTGAGCACGAAGTATCTCGTACTATAAAACCCGAAATGCTAATTCCAACAGTAGAGATAGATTTAGAGATAAAATTAGATGACATCAACGAAAAATTATTGCGCATCTTACATCAGTTTGCCCCACATGGCCCACATAATATGACGCCCGTATTTTGCAGCCGTGGTGTATTAGATACAGGTTTTGCAAAAACAGTTGGAGCCAATCATTTAAAGGTTGAGTTATATCAACCAAACACAAAACTTACAAAAATTGAAGCCATTGCTTTTAATAAAGGAGATTATTTAAATTTCTTTAAACGTCAAATTCCTTTAGATATCGTTTATAAAATTAAGCCGAATGAGTTTAGAGGAGTGCTCTCCATTCAATTAATTATAGAAGAAATAAAACCTAGTAATTAGTTCTAATCAAAAAGGCAATCTATTATAGATTGCCTTTTTGATATTAAAGCCTGTAAGTAATTACCTCATCAATAAAACAGTTCCTTGTTTTTTATATTCTTTTCCACTAATATCCGTAGCATTAATGATATAGAAATAGTTTCCGTCTGGTACATCTTTGTCACCCGATTTTCCATTCCAACCATTTTTCATATCTGTCCACGAAAACATTTTTAATCCCCAACGATCAAATATAGTTGCGCTAAAATCAGTTGGATTAATGCCACTCACTCTAAATATTTCATTTACACTATCATTATTAGGAGTAAATACATTTGGTATAATTAAAACTGGTTCTTCATCTAACACCGTAATGGTTTCAGTATCTGTTGCAAAACAAACACCATCCGTAACTAATAAACTTACTGTATAAACACCAGCGGCTGTGTATGTTATAGGTGATACGGTTTGCGTTGTTGCAAAATTAGAATTACCAAAACTCCACGTGTAACTTGTTGCTCCAACCATTGTACTTGTAAAACTAACTTCTAATGGTTTCAATCCATTAATTGGAGTTGCACTTAAATTTACGCTTAAGCTAGATGTTGCTACTGTTATTGTTTTAGTATCACTACCACAATTGTTGGTAGATGTAACTGTTACCATACCTCCAGTTGTAGAGTTAATATTACTTGTGTTAGTTGCATTGTTCGACCATACATAAGGAGCATTGCCGCCAGTTACAGTTAAGGTTGCAATACCATTAGGGCATAGCGTATTTGTAGAAGCTGTTAAATTAATAACAGGCGATGTATTTGTTTGAACTGTAACCTCAGCAGTTGGCGAACCGCAAGCATTTAAAACGCCAACAGTATATGTACCAGCTGTATTAACTATAATGGAAGCCGTATTAAATGCGCCATTACTCCAAACCTCATTACTTAAATTACTATTAGCTGTTAAAGTGGCACTGGCTCCATTACATAATAATATTGAACTTGCTGTTAATGTTAACGATGGCGTAGCAATGGCATTAATAGTTTTAGAGGCAACTGCAAAGCCACAATTTGCTGTTGTAACTGTAGCGTTATAAACACCTGGTGCATTAATTACTAACGAATTATTTGCAGAAGCATTATTCCAAAGGTAAGTACCTGTTGATCCTGATAAAGAAAGTGTAGCTGTTTGTCCGCTTGCGCATAACGATGGTGAGGTAGAGCTGATAGTTAACGTTGGTACACTATTTATAATTACCAATGCAGTTACTGTTGG
>JAYSTR010000049.1:0-33977 GCA_043719555.1 Bacteroidota bacterium
TATATGCTTCTTTATCCGTTTTATCACCAAACTCATACCAATCTTGTTTTGATAAATTTTTATCGTCATTTGCTCTTATTGTCTCATACGTAGAAATTGCTTTAGTATATTTTTTTGCTTTCAATTGCGTTTGTGCAATCGTACGCATCATGTCATTTTTTAATTTAGGATCTAATGCAATTGCTTTTTCAATTTCAAGTACACCTAAACTGTCTTTACCTGTTTTAGCTAATAAAATCCCTTTGTATTTATAATCAGCTGGCAAGTAATTAAATTTTGGTCCAGCTTTTTCAAAAAACTTATTGATAGCCGCTAAGCCTTTTGTATATGCTTCTTTATCCGTTTTATCACCTAACTCAGCATAAGAGTGACCTAAATATCTGTCTAAATACAAATTGTCTTTGCCTTGTTTTTGGATATTTTCAATTTCAGTAATAGCTTCAGCATATTGTTTATTGTTAAACAAAAACTCTGCATAACGCTTCCGCGCATCTGCACTATTATTTAACTCTAAATATTTTTTATAGCTTTCAATAGCGTTATTTTTTTGTCCAGCCAAGTGGTATAATTCAGCTTTTTCGCGATATGCGGGCGCATACGTTGCATCAATGCCTTCTGCTTTTTTGTATAAATCTAAAGCTAATTGATAGTTGCGACCACGTTGGTATAATTTACCGGCACGTAAATCTCCTTTAGGTGATTTTGGATTTAACTCAGTTGCTTTATTAAATTCCTTAATTGCAGGTCCACCATCAGTTGGATTTTTCTCCAATAATGCATCTCCTTTTAATAAATACGATTCTGCATTTTTAGGTTCTAATTTAATAGCATTATCTAATAATTTAATTGCTTCATCTACACTTTTGTTTTCAGAATAAATATAAGCTTCAGCCGTTTTACGATAAACCTCAGCATTTTTATTTGCACCTAAAGTTGCTGCTTTAAAAAATAAGGTTTTTGCCTCAGCTTGTTTTCCTTTATACCACTGTACTTTACCTAAACCAACATAATTTAAAGGATAAGTAGCATTAATATCGGCACCTTTTTGGTAAAACATATTTGCCGAATCTAAATCTCCTACTTTAAAGAAGTTTTCGCCATAATAAAAATAATTATCGCCTTTTGTTGCTTCCTTTGCGATTAAAGCCCTAAAGTCAGCACTTGCTGCTTCGTAACGTTCGTTATCTGTTTTAGAAATAGCCTCTTGTAATGTTTGAGCAAATGATGTGCCCGCTGTTAAAAAACTAACAATTATAATGGATGTTTTTTTCATTGTGATTTAAATTAAACTTTAAATTTTGAGTTGTAAAAATACTCTTTTTTAAATTCAATTTACTTGCCAAATAGCTTATAGCAAACAATAAATCATAAAAAATTAACAAATTTTTACTATAAATAGTTAATTCGACTTCATTGGCGTCATATCCACTTCAATTACTCGCTCTTCTTGACGGTTAGGGGGTAAGCCTTGTTTTAAAAACATCAATTGTCCTTTTTCACCAGCAATAAATGTTTCGATACCTTTTCCTAAACTAAACTCTGCCGAACGGCGAATAATATAAATAGAACTAATAAACGGATACTGCAATGTTGCAATATTTGACTGATCTGGCATATAAGCTGTTTCTGTTTTAGTTTTTGAAACGGCTAAAATTTTTACTGTTTTTAAAAACTCTTTAGTGGTATTATCATCCTTATCACTTAACCAGGCGTAATCGCAAATACCTATGGCGTTTGGATTTGCTGTTAACTCTTTAATTAAATTTGGCGTAGTTGCCAACGAAATACAGTTTTTTCCAAAATTTTGAGAAGGCAATAATGAGTCTTTTAAAAAACGAGTGCTTCCAGAATTTTGATTATCGAATACAATTTTAAGATGATTGTTTTTTATAAACGTACTGTCATTTCCTTTTAATAAGTCTGTTATTTCTTCGATTGAAATAACTGAATCGGGAAAATTTTTATTGACAATGAACGCAATCGCATCACCCGAAACTCTTGATGCAGCTGGTAAAATATTAATTGCATTAAACTGCGCAACTTCTTTTGGTGTTAAAGCACGTGAAATAGCAATAACTTTACTACTATCATTATATAACGCTTCTATCGCTTCTTTTTCGTTAGAAGAAACCAATGTTATATCAGCATTATTATAAATTGTTTTAAACGTATTAATCTGATTATTTATGTGAAGTGTTAATCCTTCATCAAAAAATAAATTTACTTTACCTGATGTGGGAGAATCTTGTTTTCGGTTATCATCACCTAAACTGCAAGAAACACAAGCGATAGCTACAACACAAAATAATACAAACTTCATATACTTATTTTTTAATTGAATTATATAACTCTACAATTTGTTTCTTGGTATCTGTTACAGTTTTTAATTCTGCGCTCATAGCTTCAATTTCAGTTGCAGGAACAGGAGATGTAGCTTTTTTTGATCGCTCAATTTTAGCTGTTAATTTATCTTCTTTATCCTGCCACACTTTTACTAAATTATCATTCATTACTTTTTGTGCAGCATACTTCACATATTTATTATCAGTCGACCCAATTTTTGCAATTTGTTGCGCGCCATCTATAGCCGTTTCTGGCTTAGTACAACGTTTTAAAAATCTACCATAAATATTTCCATAAGCCATCATTTCAAAACCATTAAATTGTTTTTTTACCTTTTTGAAAAACTCGTGATTAGCATCTGTTCCATTTTTAGCATATAAATCTGCAATAGAATAAATTAAATCTTTAGACGGTTCGTTTTCCAAAGCTGTTGCTTTTTTTAATGCTAACTCGGGGTTCTGTTTTGCAATGGCGTCAAAAGCTTTAGCAACAATTGCATACGATTTTTCATTTAATGCACTTTCATATAAAGCCATTAAATCATCGCCTGTATAGCTCTTAGATAAAGCATCTATAGCTGCGGCACGAACTCTCGTATTCATATCATTTTTGTAAATGGACATAAACAGTGGTTTTATCTCAGCTTCATTCTCTTTTGCTTTATCTAATAAAAATCGCATTGCATCTTTTCTAAAATCTTTCCAAGGATCTTTAACAGCAATCATTTTCACCAACTCATAAATTTCTTTATCATTCAGGTTTTTTTCAAAATATTCCATTGCTTCGTTTCTATCTCCCCAAAGCGGTGCGTTTTTATACTGAAAAACTAATTCTTCTTTTGTTTTAGTATAATCAACTTTCCCTAATAACTGACGCTCTGCATCAAAATTTACTAAGCTTGGATTTGTTTCTGCATCTATCTTAATTGTGTTTTTTATATCATCAATCCAAATACGTTTTCGGGTTTTTTTGCCACCAACATATACATCTATATCAATTGGTAATCTGTATAAGGGACAAACTTTAAAATCTTGTTTTTGTGTAACCTCTAACACAACTTTTTTAGCAGTTGCATCGTATGATTTTTTAACTTCTAACTCTGGGTGCCCTTTAGCAAAATACCATTCATTAAAATACCAATTTAAATCTTGGCCAGTTGTTTCTTCAAAAGCTAAACGTAAATCATGTGCTTCGGCTGTTTTAAATTTATTACGGTCTAAGTATAATTTTAATGAAGCGAAAAACGCATCGTCGCCCACATATTTACGCAACATGTGTAAAATACGGCCACCTTTATTATAACTAAAAGCATCAAACATATCTTCGCGTTGCTCATAATCAAAACGAACTAAGTCAACTTGTTTTTGTTGCGACTGAGAAAAGTATCCACGCATATCATCATTATTATGATCATCAGCTGCATCACGTCCTAAATCATACTCATCCCATAAATACTCACTATAATTTGCAAACGATTCGTTAACGGTTAAGTTACTCCAGCTTTCGCAGGTAGCTAAATCGCCAAACCATTGATGAAATAATTCATGCGCAATCGTTTCTTCACCTTTAACGCCATCTATCGTTTCGCGAGTTGTTTGGTAACAAATAAAATCACCGTGCAAGGTAGCAGATGTGTTTTCCATAGCGCCACTCACATAATCACGTGCAACAATTTGCGAATATTTTTGCCATGGATATGGTGTGCCTAATTTGGTAGAGAAAAACTCTATCATTTTTTTTGTTTTACCAAAAATAGCTTTAGCGTGTGGTTCATATTCCTTTTCAACGTAATAAGAAATTTCTTTTCCATTCCAAGGCTCATCAGTTACTTTTTTAAATTCTCCAACACCCATCATTACTAAATAAGGCGAGTGTGGTAAATCCATTACCCAATGATCGGTACGAGTACCATCCTCGTTTTTTTTAGAATCAGTTAATAAACCATTTGATAATGTAGTATACTTATTATCAACCGTCATATAAATTTCATCCGTCATTTTTTCCGAAGGATTATCGATAGTTGGAAACCACGCTGAGTTTGATTGGGTTTCGCCTTGTGTCCATATTTGTGGCATCTTATCTGGATCAGCGCCAGTAGGGTTAATAAAGTACAAACCTCTATCATCACTAATGGCATTACTTCCACCTTGTTTTAATTCGTTAGGCTTAGAAATGTATTCTACTTCCACTATATATAATTCATCCTTTGTAAATGTTTTCCCTAAATCAATTACTAACGAATCATTTTTATAAGTATACGCACTTTGTAATTCTGTGCGTTTATCAACACTATTGGATGTTTTCTTGCCATTCTTCATTTCAAATACACGATTCACTTCTGATACGCTAACCCACTTAATATCCATGCCACGTGCATTTAACACTAAATTATTAGTTGCATAAAAATATGGCTTCACTAAAATTTCTGCTTTACCTTTTAGTTGTGATTTTTGCCAATCAAAACTTACCCATAATTTTGTATGTATAATATCATTCACTTTAGTTTCACTACCACGATAAATATTTTTTTTAGGTGGTTCCTCGGCTAACACTCTAATTGTATCTAAATCTATAGCTGGTTCTGTAGACATAGTTACAGGTGTAGTTTGCGCTTTTTTAGCAGATGAGCAAGCCATAGCAAAGCCTATAATGCTGGCCGAAAATATAAGGTGTTTAATATTCATAGATAAAATTTATATTAAGTAAAAATGCAATATTTTTAAGGATAAGCCAAAGATTTGCCGATTTAATATTTAAGCGGTAGAGAAAGATGATTTATGGAAAAATTTTGGACGTAAAATATCCTTTATTTCCTAGTAACATTTACATTCCTTTTATTAGTTTTACGATACTAAAACCCATTTAAAAACATGAAACATATTTTTATCACAGCCCTATTAGCAAGTAGCGTTTGTTTGGTGGCTCAAACAAAACCAGTAGCTAAACCAACAGCGGCAACTGCCACAAAAATGAGTAAAACCAAATTGGTTGAAACCATTGTGAAAAAAGGAAATGAAATTACGATTCCTTATAAAAAATATATTTTACCGAACGGCTTAACTGTAATCGTTCACGAAGATCATAGTGACCCAATTGCATATGTAGACGTAACCTATCATGTGGGTTCAAATCGCGAACAACAAGGTCGTTCTGGCTTTGCCCATTTTTTTGAGCACATGATGTTTCAAGGTTCTAAAAATGTAGCTGATGAGCAACACTTTAAAATTATTACAGAAGCTGGTGGAACACTAAATGGTTCGACTAACTCTGATAGAACAAACTATTTTGAAACTGTTCCATCTAATCAATTAGAAAAAATGTTATGGTTAGAGGCTGATAGAATGGGCTTTTTATTAGATTCTGTAACTCAACAAAAATTTGAAGTACAACGCGCCACTGTAAAAAATGAGCGTGGACAAAATTACGATAACCGCCCTTATGGTTTAGTTGGCGAAAAAACAGCTGAAGCGTTATTTCCAAAAGGACACCCCTACTCTTGGAGTACTATTGGTTATATCGAAGATTTAAATCGTGTAGACGTAAATGACTTAAAACGTTTTTATATGCGTTGGTACGGGCCTAACAACGCTGTATTAACAGTAGCAGGAGATGTAACAACTGCCGATGTTGTTAAGTTAGCAGAAAAATATTTTGGCTCAATTCCTCGTGGGCCTGAAGTTAAAAATATGGCTAAACAACCTGTAATTTTAACCGAAAATAAATCTATTTCATACGAAGACAATGTTCGTTTTCCGATGTTCAAAGTAACTTATCCTACAACTTCTTTTTTAACTAAAGATGATGTGGCTTTAGGAGTATTAGGTGAAATTTTATCTAACTCTAAAAGTTCTCCTTTTTATAATGCCTTTATTAAAACTCAAAAAGCGGTATCTGCCAATGCTTATAATTATAGCCGCGAGTTAGCTGGGCAATTTGAAATTGTTATTAGAGCAAATGCAGGAACTAAATTAGCCGACATCGAAACTTTATTAAACCAAACTTTAGCGGAGTGGGAAAAAACTGGTGCTACGGATGATGATATTAAAAAATACAAAGCATCTGTAGAAAGTGGCATTTATGACGAATTAGCAACTGTTGCTGGTAAAGGAAAAAAATTAGCTTACTACCAAACACATTTAGGAAATGCCAACTTTGCTAAAACAGAATTAGCAAATAACTTAACGGTTACAAAGGCTGATGTAATGCGTGTGTACAATACTTTCATTAAAGGAAAAACAAATGTTACTTTAAGCTGTGTGCCAAAAGGCAAAACAGATTTAGCTACAAAAGCTGATACATGGAAAATGTATGAACGTACGATAGAACAAGAAAGTGCTGAGTATAAAAATTTATCATATACCGAGCCAAAAGATAATTTTGAGAGAAATAAAATGCCAGTGGCACAGCCATCTATATTAGTGCCATTGCCAAACTATTGGACATCTGATTTTGCAAATGGTATTAAAGCTATCGGTGTTACATCAAACGATATCCCTAAAGTTGATATCCAGTTTAGTATGCCTTTAGGTCACCGTTTTGAACCAATGAATAAATCTGGCTTAGCAGTAATGTTAGCGGCTATATTAGAAGAATCTACACAAAAACACACCTCCGAAGATGTAGCTAATATGTTAGAGCGTTTAGGAAGTGATGTTTCTTTTTATGCAAATGACAATGAATTAGTAATGACGATTTCATCATTAAAACAAAATTTAGATTCAACTCTGAAAATTGCACAGGAGATGTTATTTATGCCAAAGTTTGATGCTGAAGATTTTGAATTAGTGCAGAAAGAGCAGTTAGATAATATCACCAATGCCTCTACACAAGCCGCTACCATTGCAAATAACGTATTTAATAAAATTGTATATGGTGATGGATACAACTTATCTTTACCAAGCATTGGAAATACAGAAACTGTTAGTAGCATTACGTTAGATGATTTAAAAGCTTACTACAAAAACTTTTCGGCTTACAATGCCGTATTAGCTATTAATGGTGATATTGATCAGTTTTCTGTCATTAAAAAAATGGATTTCTTAAATAACTTACAAAAAGAAAATACCATGCCGTTAGCGAAATATAAATTACCAACTATTGACCAAACACGTATTTACTTTGTAGATAAAAAAGGTGCACCTCAATCAGAGTTACGTGTAGGTCAGTTATCATTACCATACGATGCTACAGGTGATTTCTTCAAATCAAATATTATGAATTACGCTTTTGCTTCTGCATTTAATAGCCGTGTAAATTATTTATTACGCGAAGTTAAGGGTTACACTTATGGCGCTCGTGGTGCATTTTATGGCAATAAATTTGAGGGGCCTTATATGATTAATACTGGCGTGAGATCAAACTCTACCGACAGTGCTTTAGTTGATGTATTATCTGAATTAAAAAAATACATTGAAACAGGAATTTCGTTAGATGAATTAAAATTCACAAAAAGTGCCATGGCACAGGCTGATGCGTTAAAATATGAGTCGCCTTTTCAAAAATTATCATTCGTAAAACGTATCATCGATTTTAATTTAGATAAAACATTTGTGGCTAAACAAGCTGAAATTATTACAACCATTACAAAACCAGAAATAGATAATTTAGCCCTAGCTAATTTACCTTATAATAAAATGGCAATTGTTGTTGTTGGCGATAAAGCAACTCATTTTGAAAAACTAAAAAAATTAGGCTACGAAATGGTTGAGTTAGATGTTAACGGAAAAAAGGTTAATTAATTTAGACAATGAGTCAATTCGACAATTTAATAATTATCGAATTGACTCATTTACATATTGACACATTAAATGTATGAATATAGGAATCGTTTGTTATCCAACCTTTGGTGGTAGTGGCGTAGTAGCAACAGAGCTTGGCATTGCCTTAGCTGATAAAGGACATAAAGTTCATTTTATTACCTACTCACAGCCTTTCCGTTTAAATCAGTTTAACGAAAATTTATTTTACCACGAGGTAAGTGTAAACGATTACCCTTTATTTGAATACCAACCTTACGAAAGTGTATTGGCAAGTAAAATTGTAGATGTTGCTATTTATGAGCGTTTAGATGTATTGCATGTGCACTATGCTATTCCTCACGCGTCGGTAGCATACTTAGCTCAACAAATTTTAAAATCGCGTAAAATAGACTTACCTTATATTACAACCTTGCACGGCACTGATATTACTTTAGTTGGCCAGGACCCTTCCTTTGAACCAGTGATTTTTTTCTCATTAAACAATAGCAACGCAATAACGTCCGTTTCAGAAAATTTAAGAAAGGATACACTTAAGACTTTTAAAATTGCCAATGATGTTAAAGTAATTCCAAACTTTATTAAGATAGAAGATTACCAAGCGTATCATACGGCTTGTCATCGCGTAAACTTTGCCAAACCCGAAGAAAAAATTTTAATTCACGTTTCTAATTTCCGTAAAGTAAAACGTGTAGAGGATGTGTTACGAGTGTTTGACATAGTGCGTAAAAAAGTCCCAAGTAAATTAATTTTAGTTGGTGATGGGCCTGAAAGACCAGCAATAGATAAGCTTTGCAGAGAACTAGACACTTGTAACGATATTATCTCGGTAGGAAAAATTGCGAACCCAAAAGATATTTTAGCAATTGGCGATGTGTTTATTTTACCCTCTGAAACCGAAAGTTTTGGTTTAGCAGCCTTAGAAGCAATGGCTATGAGAATGCCAGTAATATCAAGTAACACAGGCGGTATACCTGAACTTAATATACACGGTAAAACTGGTTTTATGAGTAACGTTGGTGATTATGAGGATATGGCGAAAAATACTATTGCATTATTATCCGACGAAAAAAAATATCAGCAGTTTAAAATCAATGCTTTTGAACAAGCTAAACAATTTGATATTAATATTATTTTGCCTCAATACGAAAAGTTGTACGAGAGTTTGATTAAGTAATATTTTCGGTAATATAATTAAACAATGGCAATCAAAACCAAAGAATCCTATATCACCTTTGACGAACTTGTAACCATATTTGATACAAATAATAGTGAAAACATTCACAGGACATGTGCCGATTTTTTAATTACTGCAATTACAGATTGGCCAACCGAAGACATAATAGATTCCTATGAGTTTATTATAGAATTACAAAAGACTGTGAATAATTCTCTTACTTTTGATAATATAACTGAATACTTAGCTACTCTAAAACCTGGTACAGATGCTTGGAAAATGGAATCCATTTCTAATGTACTTGAAATGTTTGACTTCGAAAGAAATCATAATTTTAATAAGACCATTTTTCTTGAATCAATTATTGAAGAAATAACAGAACATTATAGGGGGGGTAAATAAAACCTAATTATCAGCCCACACTTTAGTGCCTTCGCTACAGTTTTTACAAATATCTATTTCTTGTCGCGATTTTAAAATCGCTTGTCGGAAAGATTGATATTTAATAGAATTCCAAAGCTCATTAAACGATTGTGTTTTTAAATCGCCTAACTGATGCTTCGCATCTTTATCAAAACAACAAGGCACTACAATACCATCCCAAGTAATTACACAGGCACTCCACATACGCCAACACTGGTTAAATAATTCGTTTTTTATAACGTATGTGCCATTACTTAATTTTTTATAGCGACTGTATTTTTCATTAGTAGGTATAAGCGGGTTGCCATTTTCAAAATCATATACCTGTGCTGTTTTAAAAACAACTTCATCAACTCCTAAACTTTGTGCTAATTGTTCTACATCGTTTAACTGATGCTCATTGGGTTTCACAACCAAAAACTGAAATACAATATGTGGTGTGTTGCTTTTTAATTCGTTGCGAGCATCAATTATGTTTTTAGTGCCATCTATAACTTTTTCTAAGTTCCCTCCTACTCTGTATTGCTCGTAGGTTTCCTGTGTTGTACCATCTATAGAAATAATTAAACGATCCAATCCACTTTCTACAGTTTTAATAGCTTGCTCCTTGGTTAAATAATGAGCGTTAGTTGATGTTGATGTGTAAATTTTTTTGTGAGAGGCATACTTAACCATCTCTAAAAAATTAGGATTTAAATAGGGCTCTCCTTGAAAATAAAAAGTCAAATAAATCAATTCTTTATAAATACTATCAATCGTAGATTTAAAAAATGCTGGCTCTAACATCCCGATAGGTCGTGTAAATTGTCGTAATCCACTAGGGCATTCGGGGCAACGTAAATTACAACTAGTAGTAGGCTCAATGGCAATACTTATAGGGAAACCCCAATTGCTACTGCGTTTTGTTTTTTTGGATACATGATAGCTTAACCAAACTTTACTGGCATTAATCAGTTTGTTAAAACTTAATTTTTTGGCTAATTGTATGTTATTATTTAACGACACCGAGTAAAGATAACTAATTATGATACAGGTTTTTTATTAAATTTAACGTGATTTTTAATCATACCTTATGACTTCATTTACAAATACCTTAGAGTTTGCTAAACAATTAGATGCACAAGATGCGTTGAAAGATTATAGAAATAAATTTTACATTCCTCAACACGAAGGAAAAGATATGGTTTATTTTACGGGCAACTCCTTGGGTTTACAGCCAAAAACTACTCAAGCGTATTTGCAACAAGAGTTAAACGATTGGGCAACCTATGGTGTTGAAGGTCATTTTTTAGCGAAAAATCCGTGGCTGAGTTACCACGAAATTTTAACGGATAAAACAGCCAAAATTGTTGGAGCCCTGCCTTCAGAAGTAGTTGTAATGAATCAGTTAACGGTAAATTTACATTTGTTAATGGTGTCGTTTTATCGCCCAACTAAACAACGTTACAAAATTTTATGTGAAGCCAAAGCTTTTCCAAGCGACCAATATGCGTTGCAATCTCAAGTAAAATTTCATGGATTTAGTATAGATGAAGCCCTAATAGAAATTGCGCCGCGTGAAGGTGAATACGAAGTAAGACATGAGGATATATACAAAGCTATTGAAGCAAATAAAGATTCGTTAGCGCTCATTATGATTGGTGGCGTTAATTATTTTAGCGGACAAGTGTTTGACATGAAAACTATTGTTGAGGCTGGACATAAGGCAGGTGCCATTGTTGGTTTTGATTTAGCGCATGGTGCAGGAAATTTAAAATTACACTTACATGACTGGAATGTGGACTTTGCAGCATGGTGTTCTTATAAATATTTAAATGGTGGGCCTGGTTGTGTTGCTGGTGCTTTTGTTCACGAACAACACCATAAAAATACCGACATGCCATTATTTGCAGGTTGGTGGGGACACGATAAAGCAACGCGTTTTAAAATGGATAGAGAGTTTGTGCCAATACAAAGCGTAGAACGCTGGCAATTAAGTAACGCCCCTATTTTATCAATGGCTGCATACAAAGCCTCTTTAGATATGTTTGATGAAGTTGGCATGGACGCTTTAAATAAAAAAAGTGCCGTGCTTACAGAATACTTAGAGTTTATCGTTGGAGAAATTAATCAGCTAAAAAATAATTGCTTAGAAATTATTACGCCTAAATCAAACAGAGGCTGTCAAATAAGTATCGTAGCACATGGACAAGGAAAATCCTTATATAATAAATTAATTGAAAATGGAGTGATACCTGATTGGAGAGAGCCTAACGTAATACGATGTGCGCCAGTTCCTATGTATAATTCTTTTGAGGACATTTATCGCTTTGGCGAGATTTTATTAAAGTTGTTGTAAGCTGTTGAAAAATCAATAAAATAAGAGAAATATAAAATAATTTGAAAAATATTTTTTTTGTTTGTTTTTTTTAATTTACATTTGTCACAAAATAATGAAAAATTTAAGTCAAATACATCATCATCATTCTACTACTACACAGGTAAGTGGAGGTGTTGACGTTATTTTATAATTTATATAAAATATTATCATTCTCAAAGGCTTACCATTTGGTAAGCCTTTTTTTATTGCTCAAAATTTCAAGAAAAACAACCAATAAATCAAAAACATGAAAACAAAATTAAAAATAGCCATTCAAAAATCAGGACGTTTAAGTGAGAACTCACTAAAGCTTTTAAAAGAGTGCGGAATTGATATTGATAACGGATTAAATAAATTAAAAACAGAAGCATCTAACTTCCCTATTGAAGTATTCTTTTTAAGAGATGATGATATACCACAATATGTTGAGGACGGCGTAGCTGACATCGGTATTGTAGGTGAAAACGTATTACTTGAAAAAAATAAAAGTTTAAAAGTGGTAGATAAATTAGGCTTTGGTAAATGTCGTTTGTCGTTAGCGATACCCAAAGATCAAAATTATAAATCCATTAAAGATTTAAATGGAAAAAGAATTGCGACAACCTACTCCACTATTTTATCAAAATATTTGAAATCACAAAAGATAAAAGCAGAGATTCACGAAATTAGTGGTTCGGTAGAAATAGCACCGAGCATTGGATTAGCAGACGCTATTTGTGATTTAGTAAGTTCTGGTAGTACTTTATTTACAAACGGCTTAAAAGAAGTAGAGGTTATATTAAAATCAGAAGCGGTTTTAGTAGCCAACAAAAAATTAGGAAAAGAACAGCAAAGTATTTTAGATAAATTACTATTTAGAATGAATGCTGTTAGAAAAGCGAAGAACACCAAATACATTTTATTAAATGCCCCTAACAATAAGTTAGAATCTATTTGCAAAATATTGCCTGGGATGAAAAGCCCTACCATACTGCCTTTAGCAACTAAGAACTGGAGTTCTGTTCATTCGGTTGTGGAAGAAAATCAATTTTGGGACATTATTGAAAAACTGAAAGCAGAAGGCGCACAAGGTATCTTGGTAGTACCAATTGAAAAAATGATTTTATAAAAACTTGCTGTCAGTTCGAGCTGTCACCCTGAGCAGAGTCGAAGGGCGAGAACAAAAGCACATAAAAAATAGGGTATGCAATTAATTAAATATCCAGTAAAAGAAATCTGGAACAATATTTTAAAACGACCAACCATTGACACAACTTCATTAGAGGCAACTGTTCAATCCGTTTTATCTGACATTAAACTAAACGGACAAAGTGCTGTTAAAAAATATACTTTGCAATTTGATAAAGCAGAAATTGAAAATGTCTTAGTAAGTGTTGATGAATTTTTAGCAGCTGAAAATTTAATTTCGGAAGAACTGAAACAAGCAATTCAACTAGCGAAAAAAAATATTGAAACGTTTCACTCTGCTCAAAAAGAAGATGTAAAAACGATTGAAACCATGAGTGGTGTGAAATGCTGGAGAAAATCTATTGCTATACAAAAAGTGGGTTTATATATCCCTGGTGGAACAGCTCCATTGTTTTCAACGATTTTGATGTTGGGTATTCCTGCAAAATTAGCAGGTTGCGCAGAAATTATTTTATGTACCCCACCCGATAGTAATGGTAATATCAATCCAGCCATTTTATATACTGCGAATCTAATTGGCATTACAAAGGTGTTTAAAATAGGCGGTGTACAAGGCATTGGCGCAATGGCTTATGGAACAGAAGTTGTACCTCAAGTTTATAAAATATTTGGTCCAGGAAACCAATATGTAACTTGCGCAAAACAACTCGTTAATAAACAAGGCACAGCTATTGATATGCCAGCAGGTCCATCGGAAGTAGCAGTAATAGTTGATGAAACATGTGTTCCAGAATTTGTTGCTGCCGATTTATTATCACAAGCTGAACATGGTTCAGATTCGCAAGTAATTTTAGTTTCCACCAATGAAGAAATGATTGAAAACATTCAAACAGAATTAGAAAATCAATTAGCTGTTTTGCCAAGAAAAGAATTAGCAGCGAGTGCTTTAAAGAACAGTAAAGCTATTTTAGTAAAAACAAATGCTGAAGCCATTGAATTACTAAACGAATATGCTCCCGAACATTTAATTATTGCTTGCAAAGATGATGAACAATTAGCAGAGCAAGTTGTAAATGCAGGATCTGTATTTTTAGGAAATTACTCTTGTGAAAGTGCAGGTGATTATGCTTCGGGCACTAATCATACTTTGCCAACCAATGGTTATGCTAAAGCCTATAGTGGAGTGTCATTAGATAGTTTCGTAAAGAAAATAACGTATCAAAAATTAACCAAAGAAGGTATAAACAACATTGGCAAAGCTATTGAACTAATGGCAGAAGCAGAAGGATTACAAGCGCACAAAAATGCAGTAACTGTAAGATTAAAAAGCAAAATATAAATAATGTTCAATTTAGATTCTATCATAAGAGATAATATAAAATCACTTCAATCCTACAAAGTTTGGAGAGATGATTATTTAGATAATCCTGATGCCATATTTTTAGATAATTGTGAAAACAACTTTGGTTCTCCAATTGGTTTAGGTTACGAGCGATATCCTTCGTCATCTCAAAATAAAGTGAAAGAAGCAATCGCTACTTATAAAAATATAAATGCAAATCAAGTTATAATTGGAAACGGTAGCGATGAATTGATTGATTTATTAATTCGTTGTTTTTGCGAACCTAAATTAGACAACATTCTAGTTTGTGAACCAACTTTTGGTATGTTTAAAATATACGCCCAACTAAATAATGTAGGAGTTTTAAATGCTCCATTAAAACAAAATAGTTTTTTATTTGATGAAACTCTCATTCTAAATACTGTAAATAAAAACACTAAACTTGTTTTTATTTGTACGCCAAATAATCCTACTGGTACGAGTATTTCTATGGAGCAGTTAAAAACAATAGCTTCAAACTTTAACGGAATTGTTGCAGTAGATGAAGCTTATATTGACTTTTCGAATAAAGCATCGGCGTTATCATTAATTAATGAATTTGAAAACGTACTTGTTTTACAAACTTTCTCGAAGGCATGGGGTTTAGCTGCTTTAAGAGTTGGCGTTGGATATAGTAATTCAAGAATAATTGAAATACTAAATAAAGTTCGTCCGCCATTCAATATAAATTCTAATTCACAAGAATTAATACTTAAAGCCTTGAAAAAATCCGCAATAAAAGATACTTTAGTAGAAAGCATCTTAAAACAAAAAATACTTTTAGAAAATGAATTGCAACAATTACCATTTGTGAAAAATATCTTGGAAAGTGATGCAAACTATTTTTTAATAGAAGTTTCAAATGCTAATGATATTTGTGATTATTTACTCAAACAAAATATTTTAATAAGCAATCGTTCTGGTTTATTAAATTGCGAAAACCATATTCGAATAAGTATTGGAACAGAATTAGAAAACAAAAAACTCATCAACACATTAAAACAATATAACTAGCATGCAAAAAGTATTATTTATCGATAGAGATGGAACTTTAATATGGGAACCACCTACAGATTTTCAAATTGATAGTTTTGAAAAATTTAAATTTTTACCTGGAGTAATTACTTGGTTAGGGAAAATTGCAAGAGAGTTAGATTATGAATTAGTAATGGTAACAAACCAAGATGGTTTAGGCACAGACTCTTTTCCGGAAAACACTTTTTGGCCTGTTCATAATTTAATGACTGAGATACTAGCCAATGAAGGAATAACTTTTGAAGATCAATGCATTGATAAAACATTCGAAAAAGACAACCAGTCAACTAGAAAGCCAAATACGGGCATGTTAACCAAGTATGTAAATGGTGATTATGACTTAGAAAACTCTTATGTTATTGGTGATAGAATAACAGACTTAAAGCTGGCAAAAAATTTAGGAAGTAAATCTATCTTCATTAAAAACTATGACAAAGAAACTGGCTATGAGAATGAAATTGATAAAATAGTGGAAACATGGGAAGATATTTACAATTACTTGAAACTGCCTGAAAGAAAAATTAAACACGCTAGAGTAACTAAAGAAACATCTATTGAGATTGAATTAAATTTAGATGGTTCTGGGAATGCAAACGTAAAAACAGGCTTGGCTTTTTTTGATCACATGTTAGAGCAAATTGCTAAACACGGAAATATTGACTTGTCTATAAATGCCAAAGGTGATTTACATATTGACGAGCACCATACTATTGAAGATACCGCTATTACATTAGGAGAAGCTTTTGCAAAAGCAATAGCAGATAAAAGAGGAATTGAAAGATACGGATTTACCTTACCGATGGATGATTGTATAGCGCAAGTCGCTTTAGATTTTGGAGGCAGAAACTGGATTGAATGGGAGGCCGAATTTAAAAGAGAAAAAATTGGTGATATGCCAACAGAAATGTTCTATCACTTTTTTAAATCATTTAGCGATGCTTCAAAATGTAATTTAAATATTAAGGCTGAAGGTCAAAATGAGCACCACAAGATAGAAGCTATTTTTAAAGCTTTAGCAAAAAGTATAAAGATTGCTATAAAAAGAGATCCAAATAATATGAGTTTACCAAGTACAAAAGGGTTACTATAGGGATATGTCAGGCTGAGTGGAGTCGAAGCCAAATAAACCTTCGACTCCGCTCAGGTTGACGAAAAAAAATTAAATAATGAAAGTTGCAATTATAAAATACAATGCAGGCAATACACAATCTGTTTTATTTGCTTTAGAACGAATTGGGATTAATGCCACGGTAACCGATAATATTGATGCGTTAAACACATCAGATAAAATTATTTTTCCAGGTGTTGGAGAAGCTAGTTCTGCTATGCAATATTTAAAAGAAAAAAAATTAGATGAAGTAATTGTTAATTTAAAACAACCCGTATTAGGAATCTGTTTGGGTATGCAATTAATGTGTAAACATTCAGAAGAAGGAAATACAAAATGTTTAAGCATTTTTAATAATACTGTCAAGTTGTTCGAAGGAGATGTGAAAGTTCCTCAAATGGGATGGAATACTATTCACGATTTGAAAACCAAATTATATCAAGGCATTAAAGAAAATGAGTATATGTATTTTGTTCATAGTTACTATGCAGAAATAAGCGAACATACGATTGCTAAAACAACACACGGATTAGAATACAGTTCGTCATTGCAAAAAAATAATTTTTATGGCGTTCAATTTCATCCTGAAAAATCAAGTGATGCTGGGCAAGTAATATTAGAAAACTTTATAAAATTATAATAACATGGAAATTATTCCTGCAATAGATATTATAGATGGCAAATGTGTTAGATTAACGCAAGGTGATTATTCACAAAAAACAATTTATAATGAAAATCCATTAGAAGTTGCACAAGAGTTTGAAAGTATCGGCATTACTCGTTTACACTTGGTAGATTTAGATGGTGCTAAACTGGGTAAGATTGTTAACTATAAAGTATTAGAAAATATAGCAAGTAAAACTAAACTAACAATTGACTTTGGCGGCGGAATTAAAACCGATGATGATATGGACACCGTTTTTAATTATGGAGCTGATTTAGCAACCGTAGGTAGCATTGCCGTAAAAAATAAAGAACTATTTTTTTCATGGATAAAAAAACACGGTGCTGATAAAATATTTTTAGGGGCTGATGTGAAAAATGAAAAAATAGCGGTTGGTGGTTGGCTAGAAACTACAAACATATCTATTTATGATTTTATTGAAGAAAATTTAACAGAAGGTGTCAGTCAAGTATTTTGTACAGATATTTCAAAAGATGGTTTATTGCAAGGTCCATCCATTGAGCTCTATAAAAATATGATTGCTAAATTTCCTACATTAAATTTAACAGCAAGTGGTGGCGTTTCTCAATTAAGTGATTTAGAAGAATTAAAACGGATTGGTTGCAGCGGAGCTATTGTCGGGAAAGCAATTTACGAAGGGCGAATAAGTATGAACGAATTAAAAAAACTCGTACAATGATCACAAAAAGAATAATCCCATGTCTAGATATTAAAGACGGTCGTACAGTAAAAGGCATCAACTTTGAAAACATAAAAGATGCAGGCGACCCTGTAGAATTAGCGATTGAATATGCTAAACAAGGCGCAGATGAATTAGTATTTTTAGATATTACAGCTACTAACGAAAAACGAAAAACGTTGTCTCAATTAGTGACTCGTATTGCAAAACATATTAATATTCCTTTTACAGTTGGAGGTGGAATAAGTTCTATTGAAGATGTTTCTATGTTACTAAACGCAGGTGCTGATAAAATTTCAGTGAATACCTCAGCTGTCAAAAACCCACAACTAATAAAAGAGTTAGCAAAGCAGTTTGGAAGTCAGTGTGTGGTATTAGCTATCGATACAAAATTTGAAGATGGCGATTGGTTTGTATATTTAAATGGTGGAAGAGTAAAAACAGATTTAAAAACTTTGGATTGGGCAAAACAAGCTGTTGGATTAGGTGCAGGAGAAATACTATTAACCTCCATGAATAATGATGGCACTAAATATGGTTTTGCAGTTGATATCACTAAACAAATTTCAGAGACAGTAAATGTACCTGTGATAGCAAGTGGTGGAGCTGGAACAATGGAACACTTTATTGAAATATTTAAAAACGGAAAAGCGGACGCGGCACTAGCGGCAAGTGTATTTCATTATAAAGAAATTGCTATACCGGAATTAAAAACATACTTAAAATTAAATAATATAGAAATAAGATTATGAAACCAGACTTTACAAAATCATCAGATGGATTAATTCCAGTAATTATTCAAGATAATATAACCAACGTTGTATTAATGTTGGGATATATGAATCAAGAAGCCTTTAATAGAACACAACAAGAAAAACGCGTGACGTTTTTTTCACGTTCCAAAAATCGTTTATGGACAAAAGGCGAAGAGAGTGGGAATTTTTTAGCCGTAAATTCACTTTTAATAGACTGCGATAACGATACAATACTAGTAAAGGCAACACCTGCTGGTCCAACGTGTCATACCGGAGCAGACACATGCTTCAATGAGAAAAATATATCTGTAAATTTTTTAAACGAATTAGAAGCGATTATTAGAGATAGAAAAAATAATCCAACTGATAAATCCTATGTTGCATCTTTATTTGCTAAAGGAATTAATAAAATAGCGCAAAAAGTTGGAGAAGAAGCAGTAGAAGTAATTATTGAGGCTAAAGATAATAATGGTGATTTATTTAAAGACGAAGCCGCAGATTTATTGTTTCATTACTTAATTTTATTACAAGCAAAAAACCATACGCTTTCTGATATAGTAAAAGTTTTAAAAAGCCGTCAATAGGCTATATTTAAATTAAATATGTATTTTAGTAACAATGAACCTAAATGCATTAAAACATATATCTTTTTATTGTAGCATAATTACTTTATGCTTTGTTAGTCCTTTTTATGGCCAACAACAAAAGTTCGATAGTCTCAAAGAAATATTAAAAACAATCACGCTTCCCGAAAAGCGTGCTCCTCTGTTAATAGATATTGCAAGAAGTATCTATCATTCCATTCCTGATTCTTCTATTGGCTATTGTGAACAAGCTGAAGAACTATCTACTAAACATAACCTAAATGTACAATTAGCATACTCTCTTCATTGCGAAAGTCGTTATTTATTGCTAAAGGGCGATATAAAACTAACTCTCGAAAAATTAAATAAAGCCATTTCTATTTTCGAAAAATATAATGAGTTAAGTGGCTTGGCAAAATCATACTCACTCAAATCAATTGCTTTAGGTCGTTTAGAAAAACGGAGTGAAGAACTTGATTATTTATTAAAATCTAAATCCATATATACATCACTAAATGACAAAGCGGGCTTGTCTAATACATTACAAAATTTATCAAATGCCTACTCTGATATGCACCAATACCAAAAAGCACTAGATGCTTTAGCAGAAATAAAAAAATTAAATATTTCCGAAAATGGGAAAGATTTTTATACTGAAGTTAATTATGGTGGAATATATTACAGCCAAAATAATATAACAGAGGCTTTAATTCATTTTAAAAAAGCTACTGAAATTGCTAGCCAGTATAAAATGTTAGATAGCGAGATTACAGGGCTAACACATTTAGCCGAGTGCTACTTAAAACAAAACGATACACATACCGCTCTT
Source organism: Bacteroidota bacterium (assembly GCA_043719555.1). Lineage (GTDB taxonomy): Bacteria > Bacteroidota > Bacteroidia > B-17B0 > Aurantibacillaceae > UBA4416. Next base: position 20,243 of record JAYSTR010000049.1, read on the forward strand.
TTGCACTACAAACAAGCATTAGCACTAGCAGAAAAAAATCAATTATTAGTAGAAGAGAAAGATGCTTTAAAAGGCATAGTTGATTTGTATGAGCAACAAAAAGATTTTACCGCTGCTTTCTTTTCATTAAAACGATTCAAAATAATTGAGGACTCTTTATTTACAATTGAAAAAATGAAAAGCATTAATGATATTGAACATAAATTACAACTCACACAAAAAGAAAAAATCATCGCAGAACAAGGCTTGTCTCTAGAAAAAGAAAAGCTGGCCTTGGCCTCTTCAAAAAACAGAACTTTGCTTTTAATTGCAGGATTAAGCATTGTTGCTCTTGCCTTTTTGTTTTTATTTTATTTAAACCTTAAAACAAAAAAATTATTTGCTGTTATTAAATTTCAAAAAAAGGAAGTAGAAATTCAGAAAGAAATTATTGAAAGTAAAAATAAAGATGTGATGGACTCTATTCATTACGCCAAGCATATACAAGGAAGTATGTTGCCATCAACAAAAATAATTAACAAATTATTTCCCGAAAACTTTGTGTTATACAAACCAAAAGATGTAGTAGCAGGTGATTTTTATTGGACAGATACTATAAATAATCTTTCTGCAATAGCTGTATGCGACTGCACAGGCCATGGTGTTCCAGGTGCTATGGTAAGCATCGTTGCTTGCAATGCATTAAACCGTGCCGTAAAGGAATTTAAATTATCAAACCCTGCGCAAATATTTGATAAGGTTAACGAATTAATGCAGGAAACTTTTTCTACTAATGATTATTCGGTAAATGATGGTATGGATGGTACTTTATGTGTACTTGATAGAGATACGATGAAATTACATATCGCAGCTGCTAACAATCCTGTTTGGATTATATCGCCGTTTAATGATACTGACGATCAGTTTTTGCAAGTTACCGCCGATAAATATCCAATAGGAAAATTTAAAGATGATGTTATGTCTTTTAAATTAAAAACAATTCCTGTTCGAAAAAACGATATAGTGTATTTGTTTTCGGATGGTTATGCCGATCAGTTTGGTGGCCCAAAAGGCAAAAAATTTAAATATAAACAATTACAAGATTTACTAATTTCTATATCAAAATTATCGTTAACAGAACAGCAACAAGTTTTATCAACCACTATCGAAAGCTGGAAAGGAAGCCTCGACCAAGTTGACGATATCTTAGTTATCGGGTTTAAGATTTAAGGCAAATTATTTTTTATAGCCCTCAATAATAATGCTTAAATTTGCGAACCAATGCAAGAAACAACCGAACAACAAAGTGCACAAATGTCGTTTATGGCTCACCTCGAAGCCTTGCGTTGGCATTTAGTGCGTAGTGCAATTGCTGTAATTGTTATAGCTATTACGTTATTTTGCTTTAATAACTTTTTGTTTGATACTGTTATTTTTGGGCCATTAAAACAAGACTTTATTTCATATCAAGCTTTATGTAGTTTAGGGCATAAAATAGGTGCTGGTGATGTTATGTGTATGACTGTTAAAGCTCCACACTTACAAACACTTTCTGCTTCCGAACAATTTTTTACACATATGTGGATTGCTTTATTAGGTGGTTTAATTTTAGGCTTTCCCTACGTATTATTTGAAATATGGAAATTCATTAAACCAGCTTTAAAAAACACAGAATCAGCCCCCGCGAAATTATTTGTGATTGTTGCTTCTATTCTATTTTTAATAGGAATTAGCTTCGGCTATTTTTTATTGTTCCCAATGTCGTATAACTTTTTAATTAACTACCAATTATCTGATAGTGGCATTGTACAAACCAATAACACACTTGATGATTACATATCCCTTATTTCAACAATGACCTTAGTGTCAGGTTTAATTTTTGAATTACCGGTTTTAGTGTATTTTTTAACGAAACTTGGGATTTTAACACCAACCTTTATGCGCGACTACAGAAAGTATGCTGTTGTGGTAATATTAATAGTAGCAGCTGTAATTACACCATCACCTGATGTTACATCGCAAATGGTGGTTGCTATTCCTATGTATTTGCTTTACGAAATCAGTATTTTTGTAAGTGCGTATGTGCTTAAAAAAAAATGAACTATAATTTTTTTATTTTATTGCTTTTTGTTTTTACAAAAAGTTTTAGTCAGCAGCCTTTAACAGAAGTAGTTGATTTCGGTGTTAATCCAGGTAATTTAAAATTATATTATTACAACCCTACGCCCGAAATAAAGAACAAACCCTTAGTAGTTGTTTTGCACGGCTGTAATCAAAATGCTAAGCATATTGATAATATTACCATGTGGTCAGATTTGGCAAAACAAAATAATTTTTGCGTGATATATCCTCAACAAAAATTAATTAATAATCCAAACTTATGTTTTAATTGGTTTCAAGAAAAAAATCAAAATTCAGAAGATGAAATATTATCAATTTATACAATGATAAAATTTGTCAGAGATACATTTAATATAGATACAACAAACATATTTCTGTATGGTGTTTCTGCAGGAGCCAATACAACAAATATTCTATGCGCTAACTTTCCTTGGATGTTTAAAGCGTCTGCTGTGGCTGCTGGATCCCCATATAAAGCAGCATACGGCGAGAATACTTTAAAATATATAGGAAAGCCAATTATTAAAACGGAAACAGAATGGGGAGATCTAGTTCGACATCAAAATCCAAATTATTATGGCGCATATCCTAAAATGATTTTTATGCATGGCACTAAAGATTTTATAGTTGATTTTTATTTTAATAAGGAAAACATTAAACAGTGGTGCAATATTCATCAATTAAGTACTGAGCCTATTTTAACTGAAACAATTGCTAGAGAAGAAAGAATAAATAAATACTATTATGGAAACACTAAAAACAACATTAAAATAATTGACTATATTGTAAATGATGTAGGTCATAAAATACCAGTAGATAGTACCTATACAGGAAATAACATTTTTGCTAAAAAAATACAATTTAATTCAACCTTAGAAATAGCCAAAGATTTTGGCATTGTAAATTATGGAAAATAAAGTAGAAGAATTTAACAACTATCGCTCTAAAATGAATGAAGTAATTTTAGGCAAAGATAATTTGGTAATTAAACGCTTGTTTAATTTAGATACACAAACTTATGCCGAAGGCGCACTAAATGTAAAAACCAAAGAGCTACTTGGCTTAGTAGCAAGCATGGTGTTACGTTGCGATGATTGCATAAAATACCATTTATTAAAATGCCATGAGCAAGGATGTAACACCGAAGAAATTTACGAAACCTTTGCGGTAGCAAACATTGTTGGTGGAACTATAGTTATACCTCATACGCGTCGTGGTGCTGAGTTTTGGGAAGAGTTGATTAAGAGCTAGGTTTTCTAATTGCAAAAATTAGTTCGTCCACAAATTCATTGTTTTTAAAAAGTGTTTTTTCAAAGCTTGCTTCTAATTTAAAGCCTGCTTTTTCTAATACTTTTTGTGATGCTATATTATGCCCGTATGGTCGAGCAAAAATACGGGTGATGTCAAAGTTTTTAAATCCATAATCTACGATTTCAACTACAGCTTGTGTTACAATTCCTTTTCCCCAATAAGGTTCAGCTAACCAATAACCAAGCTCTGCATTTTTGCAGTACACATCACTTTGTGGATGAATACCAATTCCACCACAAGCTTCGCCATTAATATCAATAGCTAAAATATTAGGTAGCGTTTTCTGCTTAGCCATATTAATAAAAGCGATGGCATTATCCATTGTGTATGGATAAGGAAATGCATTAGTTAAGTTAGCTGCAATTTTAGGATTATTCGCATATTTAGTTAAACTGGTTGCGTCATCTAAAGTCCAAGCTCTTAAAGTAAATGTCATATTATCTATATTATAATTATATTAATGTTCTCGACTATGCTCCAACTGATAAAGAATAGCATCCATCATTACACGATTTTTTTCCAAAACAAAAAATGATGTAAATGAAAATTTCTGTTTAAGGCTTTATTTTTAAAATGAATTAATAATAACTCTATTTGTTGTTCAGTTAATTGCATAGCTTGTTGTAAATCAACGCCAGCTTTTTGTGCATACCACGTCTGACTCATTAAATTTACCTGCCGTTCTTCTTCTGTTAAGCTTTTTTCTAAATCCGAAGCTTCATCATTGATGCTTTGATAAGTAGCTCGTGCATGCGGATGATCCCAACCTAATAAGTGCCCTATTTCGTGCGGAATCGTGCGATTGTTTTTGTTAGAAATAATATCTCCAATACTATTTTTATTTAACTTAATTCGCATCCCTTTAAAATCAGCTTCTGCAGGGTTATTATTTAAAACACTATCTACAATTTGTATGAGTATCTTTTTAGGAGAACATTGCCATATCTTATTTATGATTTCCAGACTAACCGTAAGCTCAATACTATACTTGCCAATTTGTGATTGATATACGTGTTGCAATTGTTGGATGATCATGCTTCGTAAAGCATTTAAATCAATTTTAGCAGAGCTGTTATTAAACAACTGTGCGTCAATATTTAATTTTATTTTATTCTGAAAGCAATTAACTGTTATCATTTATAATACATCGATAAAGCTTCATCAATACACATCGCTGCGTCCACAGGACATTGGCCATTTCCTTTAGGTTCTTTTTTTCTACCTAAATGACAAATCACTAATTTTTTTTCAGGCACACAAATAACATATTGCGATAATAAGCCTTGCATATAAAACACTTTTAACCCCTTATGAGTCGTTAGCCACCACGAGTAGCCATAGGAATTATTTTGTGTTCCATCTGTTTCTTTACAATTAAATGGGGTAATAGATTGGGCTACATAGGCGCTATCAATTAATTGTTGGCCTTGCCATTTTCCGTAGTTTAAGTACAAATTACCCATACGAGCAAAATCAGTGGCATTACTATTAATGCAACAAAACATTTTTTCCAACCCATTTTTTTTATCTAAGCTCCAACGCGCTTCATGTTCGCAATTTAATGGGCCCCATATTTTTTCACTGAGATAATTAGATAAAGATTTTCCAACAGATTTAGTAATACAATATCCTAACAAGCCTGAGTTTCCGCTTAAATATTTAAATACAGTGCCTGGTTGTGTTTTTAACTTTTTGTACTTAGTACACGCCAATAATAAATCCGGTCCATAATATCCTTCGGCTGGAAAAGAAAATGGATTTGTATAGTTTTCATCAAAATCAATACCTGTAGTCATTGTCGCTAAGTGACGTAACGTTATATTTTTTCTAGCATCGTTTTTAAATTCAGGTATGTAATTATAAACGGGCTCATCTAATGATTTAATATAACCATCTGTTATAGCACAGCTTAATAAAGCAGCTACATAGGATTTTGACATGCTAAACGAATTGGTATGTGACGTGTCACTAAATCCGTCCCAATATTGTTCGTGTATTAAACTATCATTTTTAATAATTACAAAAGCGTGAGTTTTAATTTCTGAAAAACGTTTAAGTGAATTTGCAGATACTTTTTGGGTGTTATATGCTGATGACTTTATCCAAGGTTTAGGATTGGTAGCGGCTATTTTTCTATACTCAAAAATTTGATACTCTGTTGCGGAAGCGGTTGTATGACCGTGAAAATAGGTGTTCCAAATACCTTTAAATAAATAGCTTCGGCCTGAGAACACTAAAAATAAACTAATGCTTAATATGCTAATTCCTAAAATTTTGGCGGTTATTTTTATCCCTTTAAGCATACCTTAAGTTACAAAAAAATATTTTCTTTAAGAAATTAACTCACACTCAAAAAGATTAGAAAAGTGTTTTTTTAATTTTTCTTTTATTTCAGGCATATTTACCTCTTGACCCAGTTCTTTATTTAAACTCGTCACTGTTTTATCTTGTATGCCACAAGGCACTATGTTATTAAAATAATTTAAATCGGCGTTTACATTAAATCCCCAACCGTGCATGGTTACCCATCTGCTGCAACGAACTCCCATCGCACAAATTTTACGTGCCTTAAACACGTCTTCTGCATCAAGCCAAACACCAGTTTCTCCTTTGCTTCGTCCTGCTCTTATGCCATATTCATCTAAGGTTAAAATAATGGTTTCTTCTAGTAAGCGTAAATACTTATGAATATCTGTAAAAAAAAGATCTAAATCTAAAATCGGATAGCCAACCAATTGGCCAGGCCCGTGATAGGTAATATCACCTCCTCTGTTTATTTTATAATACTTTGCTTCTTTAGTTTGTAACTGCTCATCATTTATTAATAGATGCGATGCATCACCACTTTTACCCAAAGTGTACACGTGTGGGTGTTCCACAAACAATAAATGATTTTTAGTAAGAGTTTGTTCTGTTAGAGCTAAATCGCGGTTGGCAATTTTTTGTTGAACAGTTTCATTAAATAATGTTTCTTGATAATCCCAGCAGGTTTTATAATCCAGCAGTCCTAAATCTTGAAACAATACTTTTTTACTATTCACGAAAAATTAAAACTTAGCTAATTCGTTTTTTAAATTGGTGATTACGTCAACTTCAACCGCATCAATATTTTTAATATCTGCCAAGTAACACGAAATCCAATCGCCGATATTTATCAAATACATAAACTGCTCTAATTTACTAGTACCTTTGGCAACGATATCTGTAACTGATGAACTGTATTTAGCAAATAATGGTTTACAAACTTCATAACGTTTCACGGTGCGCTCATAATCAAAAGTTGTGTGAAATGTAACAACTGCTAATGCATCATTTTTTTCTGTCCACCCTACTAACTCATTATGATTCATCTCTGGCAACGTATTATGCCAACACAACATTTTACTGTTTTCGTTAATTTGCTGACGGAAGCGAACAACAACACCTTCGCAAGTACCTAATGAATATAAAACCGCTATTTTTTTATCTAACGTTTTTGCAATAGTTGTTGCTTGTGCTTTTATGTTACTTTTTTCGTTATCAAGTAATGCTATACTTTCCTTTACTTGTAACAACAAATCAGTTTTACTAAAGCAGTTAAATTGAATGATTTTTAATAACTGAACTAATGAATATCCAATGCAAGAACGTGGAGGGTTTCCTCCAGGGATAACAATAGCATCATAACCATGTTGTCTTGCCATTTCCAGCACTTTACCACCACTCGTAACGCATACTATTTGTGCTTTTTTAGTAATCGCTTGATTCATAGCTGAAATCGTTTCTTCAGTATTTCCACTATAAGATGAAATAATTACTAATGAATGTTCATTAACAAAATCAGGTAAAAAGTAATCTTTATTTACTATAATTGGTACGGGACAATCTCCTTGTACTAATTCCGATAAGATTGTTCCACCTATTCCCGAACCACCTAAACCAGTAACAATAATGTTATGTACATTTTGTTTCTTAGTTAATGCTGCTTTATTTGCAATATCTAATGCTTCTTGTAATTGTGTTGTAAATGCTTCTACTAAAGTCTTCATATAAAAAATGCTGTAATGCTAAAGATACTAAAATTTAGTTAATCTGTAAAGGATAACCTAAATAATTAATGGTACTTAAATTTGTTCAAATTCTTTAATTGAACTTTTCCATTCTTGTGGAATTTCAATTGTTTGTTTCGTTATATAATTATAACATACCATAATTGATTTTCCGTGGGCACACAATTGTAGTTCATTATTGTTGCGAGCTACTAATAAATAATCCGTATCAAAACTCTTAGTGCCTAATTTGCTAATTTTAGTGTAGCAAATAAGTTTGTCATTTAAGGTGATGGGGCGTTTATAACTTATTTCTGATTTGGCTAAAATCATACTGATTTGTTCCCAATTTATTTTATTTCTAAATACATCGTCAAAATAGGCGACTCTACCCATTTCGAAATACGTTAAATGATTCGCATTGTTTACATGTCCTAATTTATCAATGTCCTTAAATCGTATTTGTATGTTTATCTGATGGTGAAAAGTAGAAATCAACGTTTGCAAATCTTCCATATTATACCTGGCGATTTAATAAATGTAAAGCAAATTGTTTTAGGTTTTCTTTTTTTAAATCATCCGCCTTCAATTTTGAAAGATGCTCTAAGGCAATATCGGTATGCATATTAGCTTCATCAATAGCCAATTGTTTTATATTTAAGTTATTGTAAAGATGAGTTACTTCTTCTACTTTGGTAGAGCTTGAGATAGTTAAATCTGTCAACAAATTTTGTAAGATTTGTTGTTGCTTATCGTTTGCTAACTCAACCGTTTTTAATAATAAAAATGTTTTTTTATTTGATATGATATCGCCACCAACTTGCTTTCCAAATTGAGTAGCATCCGCATACACATCTAACACATCATCTAATATTTGAAACGCGATGCCAATATGTTTTCCGAATTCATAAATGTGTGCTTGATTTTCTAATGATGCGTTAGCACTAATAGCGCCCATTTGCAAACTACAACCTAATAAAACGGCAGTTTTGTAGGTAATCATATCTACGTAATTTTGTACGCTAACATTATTTTGCGTTTCAAAATTCATATCAAATTGTTGCCCTTCGCAAACTTCAATTCCAGTTTTTGTAAATAGTTTTAATAATGCGGGAATATGTTTTTCATTAGCCTCTGTTAATATCTCAACAGCTTTCATCAACATTCCATCGCCACTTAAAATGGCAATATTGGTATTCCATTTTTCATGAACAGTTACACTTCCTCTTCTTAAAGGAGCATTATCTAGAATGTCATCGTGTATAAGTGAAAAATTATGAAACAATTCTACTGCTAGAGCTGCAGGTATACTATCTGTTGCATTACCTTCAAACAAATCACAGCCTATCAGCGTTAACAAAGGTCGTACTCGTTTTCCTCCTAATCCTATAATATAAGACATAGGGTCATACAACTCTTTAGGAGTGTTACTAGATAATTGAGCTTGCTGTTTTTGCAACGATTGCTCTAAAATTATTGCTAATGGTTGGTACGCTTGCACTAACTATAATTTTTGTTCCGCCATTTTTAACAAATAAGTGCCATAGCCGCTTTTAGTAAGAGGTGTAGCAATTGCAATTAATTGTTCTTTAGTAATAAAGCCCATTTTAAAAGCAATTTCTTCAATGCATCCAATTTTTAATCCTTGACGTTCTTCTATTACTTGAACAAATTGTCCTGCTTGCATTAACGAAGCAAACGTTCCTGTATCTAACCAAGCGGTTCCTCTATCTAAGATAGAAACTTTTAATTGCTTACGTTTTAAATATTCTTTATTAACGTCTGTAATTTCGTATTCTCCTCGAGGAGATGGTTTTAAATCTTTAGCAATTTGTACTACGGAGTTATCATAAAAATATAAGCCTGGTACAGCATAATTTGACTTGGGTTGTTCCGGTTTTTCTTCTATTGATAAAACATTATAGTTTGCGTCAAAATCAACAACACCATAACGCTCAGGATCGCTCACATGATAGGCAAACACAACGCCACCTTCAGGATTATTAATGTTTTGCAACATGCGTCCTAAACCAACGCCGTAAAAAATATTATCACCTAACACTAAGGCAACTTTATCATTGCCAATAAATTTTTCTCCAATTACAAAAGCCTGCGCTAAACCATTAGGAACTTCTTGCACGGCATAAGTAAACTTACAGCCAAGTTGTTCTCCTGTACCTAATAATCGTTCGAAGTTTGGTAAATCGTGTGGTGTAGATATTATTAAAACTTCATTAATACCTGCCATCATTAAAACCGATAGAGGATAATAAATCATTGGTTTATCGTAGATAGGCATCATTTGTTTACTCATTGCTAAAGTAAGTGGATGTAAACGAGTCCCTGAGCCTCCTGCTAATATAATTCCTTTCATAATTTTTAATTTTAAGAACTTTAAAAATAAGGTTTTATTTGGGAATAATTACCAAAAAAAGGATGGTTTTTAGCATTAAAATAAGCGAATTGCTTTGTAAGTTTGTGACAAAATTTTACGGTTATGATTTCGCAAAATCCCAACAAATCTATTATATACTGGCTATTAACTGGTTGTTTTTTAATTTATATAATGGTTGTAGTTGGTTGTATAACACGATTAACACACTCTGGGTTATCCATAACCGATTGGAGTTTTATGGGAAGTATCCCACCACTTAATGAAAGCGATTGGTTAGCACGTTTTGCTAAATACCAGCAAAGTCCAGAGTTTTTAAAAGTTAATTATACGATGCAATTACCCGAATTTAAACATATCTTTTTTTGGGAATACATTCATCGTATGATTGGCCGCATTATGATGTATGTGTTTGCTATCGGGTTTATTTATTTTTTAGTTCGTAAAAAAATTAAAAAAGAGATGGTTCCTTCTCTTATATTATTGTTTTTTATGGGCGCTATGCAAGCTGTAATAGGTTGGTGGATGGTGTATAGTGGCTTGCAACAAAAGCCTGCGGTAAGTCATTTTAGACTAGCAACACACTTAATGAGTGCGTTTACATTATTTGCATTTACGTTTTGGTTTGCACTTAAGCTAATCTATCCTCGAGAATCTGTTCAGGAAAACAATGGCCCTAAACTAAAATGGTTAACACTTGCTTTTTTTATTGTATTGATTTTACAAATTATCTACGGAGCTTTTACTGCTGGTTATGTAGAAGGTGATGCGGCAAAAATTCGTCCTGGACAAATCTTTAACACTTGGCCTAAAATGGGCGATGAATGGATGCCAGAACAAGTAACTTTGAAAAATAGTTTTTATTTAAATTATTTCGAAAATGCTGCAGGTATACAATTTGCACATCGCACCCTTGCTTTAATTGTTGTATCATTATTATGCATCTTATGGTATAAATCCAATCAATTAAAATTAAACAAGCAACAACACATGGGCGTATCCTTATTAATTTATGGCGTTACATTACAGTTTATTTTAGGAGTTTTAACGCTGCTTTACAACGTTCCTCTGGTTCTTGGCGTATTACATCAAACTGGCGCGTTTTTTTTATTTGCGAGTAGTATTTACTTATTGTTTCAGGTGTTTCAAAAGGCAAAATAAATGCTGTTTTGCCAAAACATTTCTCCTAAAATTCTTTGTTTTATTGTAACTTTGCTTCCTAAATAAAATAAGAATGGCAAAGGCTGGTCCAATAGTATGTTCGTTTTGCGGACGCGATAAAAAAGATGTAAAAATTTTAATAGCAGGTGTTACAGGTCATATTTGTGATGCTTGTATTTCACAGGCATTTAAAATTGTGAATGAGGAGTCTGGAGCGCAATCAAATCAACATGTTCAGCATGCACTGTCTGTATTAAAACCACAGGCTATCAAAAAACATTTAGATGAATATATCATTGGACAGGATGACGCAAAAAAAATATTAAGTGTTGCCGTATATAATCACTTTAAAAGATTATCACACGTATCTAACGCTAAAGAAGAAATTGAAATTGATAAATCAAACGTAATTTTAGTTGGAGAAACAGGAACCGGTAAAACCTTATTGGCTCGCACTATTGCTAAATTATTAAATGTGCCTTTTTGTATTGCAGATGCAACTGTGCTAACAGAAGCTGGTTATGTGGGTGAGGATGTTGAAAATGTATTAACTCGTTTATTACAAGCTGCTGATTATGATGTAGCGAGTGCAGAACGCGGCATTGTGTTTATTGATGAGATTGATAAAATTGCTCGTAAGAGTGATAATCCATCCATTACACGTGATGTAAGTGGAGAAGGTGTACAACAAGCGATGCTTAAACTATTAGAAGGCTCGGTAGTTAATGTGCCACCGCAAGGCGGACGAAAACATCCTGATGCTAAAATGTTGCAAGTAAACACTAAAAATATTTTATTTATTTGCGGTGGAGCATTTGATGGTATAGATAAAAAAATTGCTCAACGATTAAACACACAAGCTGTGGGTTATTCAGCTTCGGTTAAAGCTGATGAAGTTGATAAAGCAAATTTATTACAATACGTATCGCCACAAGATTTAAAAGCCTTTGGTTTAATACCAGAGTTAATTGGGCGTTTACCCGTGCTAACTTATTTAAAGCCACTAGATAAAAAAGCATTACGTGCCATTTTAACTGAACCTAAAAATGCGTTAATGAAACAATACAAACATTTGTTTAAAATGGAAGGTGTTAAGTTAGAGTTTGAAGAAAATGTGTTAGAATTAATCGTAGATAAAGCGTTGGAATTTAAATTAGGTGCACGTGGATTGCGTGGTATCTGCGAATCTATTATGGTTGATCTTATGTTTGATATACCAAGTGATGAAAAAGCCCCTAAAAATTTAACTGTAACTTATGAGTACGCAGCCGATAAGTTAAAAGACGCTCGTATTGCGCAATTGCTTGTAGCATAGAGTAAATGTTTAAATTTCCTCGACACACAATTTCTGCTTGTGCCTTCATAATGTTATTTACCGTGCATCTGTGTGCGCAAAACTCATCAGATAATAATTTTTATAGTCAAATAAAAAATTATGACTTGTCTTCAATTTTCGCAGTTGATAGTGTATTAACTGAAGATAGTGAAGGGAATGTAGACAAATTAGAGTGTCCAGAAATATTAGGCTTTATTGGTGATGATTATTTTAGATTTCAAATTCATTATAATTCAATTATTCAAAATCCAAAAAATCATTTTGAATATATTGTTTCTGGAAACATTAACGTCAATAATTTAATCTCGTCTTTTAATGGAATGATTACTATCAAACAATCTAGTTTATCTAAAAACCCCGAAAAACGTTTATATAAACAGGGTTTTGTAATTTGTGAGGTTGTTCTTTATGAGAATAAAAATCAAACTTCAACCGGCTTTATAAAAGGCATACTTAAAAGTGATTTTATTATTGATGATAAAAAACAATTTAGATATGATGCATTAATGTTTAATGCAGACGGCTTTTCCAATAATCAGTTTATTGGAACGTGGACAAGTTATAAAACAAAAAAAGTAAAAAAATGCAATTGGGGAGATTATAGAATACCAAATTGTGGTGATTTAGATATTGGAGCTGGGGAATTTAGTGTTAATGAGAAATATAAAAAAAATGGGTGGGAAACATACAACTCTGAACTCGCCGAAAAAAAATGGTGGAATATCTCTCAAGTAAAAAAGCAGTAATTTTTTTATTCAATTCGATATGTAAATTACATAAAACAAAAAACCCTTGTTGTATTTACAACAAGGGTTTTTTAATAAATTGCTTTTAAAAATTACTCAGCAATAACTTCGAAATTTACAGTAGCAGAAATTTCTTTAAACAAACGAACTTTAGCACTATAATTACCTAAAGCTTTAATTTGCTCTTCAGCCATTTCAATGTTTTTACGGTCAACATCGTATCCAGCTTTTTTCAAAGCTTCAGCTAATTGAATGTTAGTTACCGAACCAAAAATTTTCCCTGACTCACCAGCTTTTGCTCCAACTTTAACTGATGATCCAGTTAATTTTTCAGCATTTGCAGTAGCTTCAGTACGTAATTTTTGCTCTTTAAATGAACTTTGTTTAATTTCTTCGGCTTGCATTTTTTTGTTACTTAATGTAGCTAAAACTGCAACTCCTTGAGGAATTAAATAGTTACGACCGTAACCGTTTTTCACTTTCACGATGTCGTTTTTATATCCTAAACCTTTAAGGTCTTTCTTTAATATGATTTCCATTTGCATAGTCTGTTTCCTCCTATAATTATTTTAAACCATCAGCTAAGTAAGGCATTAAAGCAATGTGACGCGCACGTTTAACTGCTTGAGATACCTTACGTTGGAATTTTAATGAAGTTCCA
>JAYSTR010000050.1:0-5222 GCA_043719555.1 Bacteroidota bacterium
AACTCGTGAGCATATCTTATTAGCTCGTCAAGTTGGTGTTCCTCAAATCGTTGTATTCATGAATAAAGTGGATATGGTTGAAGATGCTGAGTTATTAGAGTTAGTTGAAATGGAAATCCGTGAATTATTATCATTCTACAAGTTTGATGGTGATAACACTCCTATCATTAAAGGATCTGCTTTAGGTGGATTAAATAACGATCCAAAATGGGTTGATAAAATTATGGAATTAATGGATGCTGTAGATTCTTACATTCCATTACCTCCACGTGAAAAAGATAAGCCATTCTTAATGCCAGTTGAAGATGTATTTACGATTACAGGTCGTGGTACGGTTGCTACAGGTCGTATTGAATTAGGTGTAATCAATTCAAATGATCCAGTTGAAATTTTAGGTATGGGTGATGTTAAATTAACATCTACTGTAACTGGAGTTGAAATGTTCCGTAAAATTTTAGATTACGGTGAGGCTGGAGATAATGTAGGTTTATTATTACGTGGTATTGACAAAGCTGATATCCGTCGTGGTATGGTTATCGTTAAACCAGGTTCTATTAAAGCTCACAAAAAATTCAAAGCTGAGGTTTATATCTTGAAAAAAGAAGAAGGTGGCCGTCATACTCCGTTCCATAACAAATACCGTCCGCAATTTTACTTACGCACAACTGACGTTACTGGTGAAATTACTTTAGAAGAAGGACGCGAAATGGTTATGCCAGGTGATAACGTTACTATTACAGTTGAATTACATGCTGCTGTAGCTATGGCTAAAGGTTTACGTTTTGCAATGCGCGAAGGTGGACGTACTGTAGGTGCTGGTCAAGTAACTGAGATTTTAGAATAATAGCAATACTATTTTCAACAAAATGGCTTGCCGAAAGGCTTAGCCATTTTGTTGTTTAATAAAACATGACTTTACGGGCGTGGTGCAACGGTAGCATACCGGTCTCCAAAACCGTTGATGGGGGTTCGAATCCCTCCGCCCGTGCTAAATATTGATAAGTGATTATTTTTTAGTTTTTAATAAATCAATATTAAAAACTAAGTACTAAAAACTAAAAACAAAGGACTATGAGTAAGATAGGAACATATATAGAAGAAACTAAAGACGAGTTATTTAATAAAGTAACTTGGCCAACTTGGCCAGAACTACAAAGTAGTGCACTTTTAGTGATGGTTGCGTCAACAATTATTGGTTTAATAGTTTGGGCAATGGATTTAGGATTTAGTAAGTTGATGGAAACAGCTTACCAAATGGTTAATGGGTTATAATTATTACACTTACTAAAATGACAGAAATAATTAATAAAGAATCTTCTATTGTAAAAAAATGGTATGTAGTACGTGCTATTAGTGGGCAAGAAAAGAAAGTAAAACAATATATTGAAGTGGAGATTAATCGTTTAAAATTAAACGATTATGTTTCTCAGGTGTTAATTCCAACTGAAAAATTCATCCAAATTCGTAACGGTAAAAAAATTCAAAAAGAACGTTCATTTTATCCAGGATATGTGTTAATAGAAGCTGCGTTAGTTGGCGAAATTACTCACATAATTAAAAATATAACGGGAGTAATTGGTTTTTTAGGAGAAACTAAACGAGGAGAAGCTGTTCCAATGCGTTTATCGGAAGTAAATCGTATTTTAGGTAAAGTGGATGAATTAACAGAAGCTGAAAGCGTAGTTACTAGTAATTATGTTGTTGGAGAATCGGTTAAAGTTATTAATGGACCGTTTAATGGATTTAATGGAACTATAGAAGAGATTAACGACGAAAAGAAAAAAATTAAAGTTACAGTTAAAATTTTTGGACGTAAAACTCCAGTTGAATTAAGTTTTGGCGAAGTAGAAAGAGAATAATAAAAACATTGAAAGGTATAATATCAAGTTAAAATGAGCCGCTTTGCTGCTTCCAACTCAAAGTCAAATTAACCGCTGAATTATACCAAGCAATAAAAACAAATAAATTAAAACAAAAACATGGCAAAAGAGTTATCAGCAATTGTAAAGCTTCAGATTAAAGGTGGAGCTGCTAACCCGTCGCCTCCAATTGGACCAGCATTAGGTGCAAAAGGTGTAAACATTATGGAGTTCTGTAAGCAGTTTAACGCTAGAACTCAAGAGCAGGCAGGTAAAGTATTACCAGTTATGATCAATGTTTACTCTGATAAGACATTTGATTTCGTTATCAAACGTCCACCAGCAGCTATTCAAATTATGGAGTTGGCTAAGGTTAAAGCAGGATCGGGTCAAAGTAACCGTCAAAAAGTTGGTTCTATTTCATGGGATCAAATTCGCACCATTGCTACTGATAAAATAGTGGACATGAACTGTTTCACAATCGAATCAGCTATGCGTATGGTAGCAGGTACTGCTCGTAGTATGGGTGTAACCGTAACAGGTGACGCTCCTGCAAACTAATTCAATTAAATTATTAACAAACAAACAAGCTAAAAATGGCAACGTTAACTAAAAAAAGAAAAGTAGCAGATGCTAAGTTCGATGTGAACAAAGCACACACTGTTGCTGAAGCGACTAAAGTTGTAAAAGAAATTACAACAACTAAGTTCGATGCTTCTGTGGATCTTGCGATCCGTTTAGGAGTTGATCCTCGTAAAGCTAATCAAATGGTACGTGGTACTGTTACCTTACCTCACGGTACAGGTAAAACTATGCGTGTATTAGCAATCGTTACTCCTGATAAGGAAGCGGAAGCTAAAGCGGCAGGTGCAGACTTCGTTGGATTAGACGAGTATATCGAAAAAATTAAAGGTGGTTGGACAGATGTAGACGTAATCATCACTATGCCTTCAGTAATGGGTAAAGTTGGTGCATTAGGTCGTGTATTAGGCCCACGTGGTTTAATGCCAAATCCTAAAACTGGTACAGTAACTATGGATATAGCAAAGGCTGTAACTGATGCAAAAGGTGGTAAAATTGATTTTAAAGTAGACAAAGCTGGTATTATCCATGCAGGAATCGGTCGCGCATCTTTTGATGCTGCTAAATTAGCCGAAAATGCAATGGAAGTATTAACTGCTGTTGTAAAATTGAAACCTTCATCTGCAAAAGGTACTTATGTTAGATCTGTATTTATGAGCAGCACAATGAGTGCTGGTATCCAAATCGATCCAAAAACATTTAACTAATTAAACAAAAACTGTTAGTATGAACAAACAAGAAAAAACACAGGAAATAGAAAGACTACTTGCCATTTTAAATGACAATAACAAAATCTATTTAGCTGATTGTTCTTCTTTAACAGTAGAAAAAGTTGGTCAATTACGTCGTTCTTGCTATGAGAAAAAAGTAAGTATGATGGTTGTTAAAAACACGTTATTAGCGAAAGCTTTAGAGCGTGCAAATGACAGCAAAATGGCTGAGTTAATCCCTGCTTTAAAAGGCGAAACAGCAGTAATGTTAACTGAAGTATCTAATGCTCCAGCTAAAATTATTAAGGATTTCCGTAAAGGTGGCGATAAACCAAAACTTAAAGCTGCGTATGTTGAAGAAATGATTTTTATCGGCGACGATAAATTAGAGTCTTTAGCATCGTTAAAATCGAAAAACGAGTTAATCGGCGACATCATTGGCTTATTACAAGCTCCAATCCAACGAGTAATTGGTGGTTTAGAGAACAAGTTCAAAGATGCTGAAGAAGTAGCAGCTTAATTTTTACTGAATAAAAAGAAACAATCAACGCTTACAGTTGTAAGCAACAAATTAAATTAATAACAAATAAATTAAACTAATAATAAAATGGCAGACGTAAAAGCAATCGCTGAAACATTAGTAAACTTGACAGTTAAAGAAGTTCAAGAATTAGCAACAGTATTAAAAGATGAGTATGGTATCGAGCCTGCAGCAGCAGTAGTAGTATCAGGTGGTGCAGGAGCAGGTGCAGAAGTAGCTGCTAAAACATCATTTGATGTTATTTTATTAGAAGCAGGTGCGGCTAAATTAGGCGTAGTTAAAGTTGTAAAAGACTTAACTGGCTTAGGCTTAAAAGAAGCTAAAGATTTAGTTGATGGTGCTCCAAAACCAGTTAAAGAAGGTATTGCAAAAGAAGAAGCTGAGTCTATTAAAAAGGCTTTAGAAGAAGCTGGCGCAAAAGTAGAAGTAAAATAATTTTACTTACCGAATTAGGTGTTAAGGCTGTATTTACTGAGGTAAACAGCCTTAACCCTTTTTTCTGCTTTTAGTCATTAGCGTTAATCTTTTTAAGAATACTAACTAATAAACCTTTATTACATTGGCTACATCAGTAAAAAAATCACAGAGAATTAATTTCTCTTCAAACAAATTTCCAATTGAATATCCAGATTTTTTGGATATCCAAGTGAAGTCTTTTCAAGATTTCTTTCAATTAGAAACTACACCGGATAACCGTAAAAACGAAGGTTTATTCCGTGTATTTGCCGAAAACTTTCCTATTTCTGATGCGAGAAACAATTTCGTATTAGAATTTTTGGATTATTTCGTAGATCCACCACGTTATGCACTTGAAGAGTGTATTAGCCGTGGTTTAACTTATTCAGTGCCTTTAAAAGCTAAATTAAAGCTTTACTGTACTGACCCTGAACATGAAGATTTTGAAACCATTGTGCAGGACGTTTATTTAGGTACAATTCCGTACATGACACCAAAAGGTTCGTTTGTAATCAATGGTGCTGAACGTGTTATCGTATCTCAATTACACCGTTCTCCAGGCGTGTTCTTCGGCCAAAGCCGTCACGCAAATGGTACTAAATTATATAGTGCTCGTGTTATTCCTTTCAAAGGATCTTGGATTGAGTTCGCTACAGATATTAATAATGTTATGTATGCTTACATCGATCGTAAGAAAAAATTACCAGTAACAACATTATTACGTGCTATTGGTTTTGAAAGCGATAAACAAATTTTAGAAATTTTTGGTTTAGCTGACGAAGTAAAAGTTAGTAAAGCTGGTTTAAAACGTGAAGTTGGTCGTAGATTAGCTGCTCGTGTTTTAAAAACATGGATTGAAGATTTCGTAGATGAGGACACTGGAGAAGTTGTTTCTATCGAACGTAACGAAGTTATCTTAGATCGTGAAACAGTTTTAGATGATGCACACATCGATTTAATAGCTGATAATGGCGTAAAATCTATTATCTTACATAAAGAAGACGTTAACACGGCTGATTTTGCTATTATCTACAATACATTACAAAAAGATTCAACAAACTCAGAAAAAGAAGC
>JAYSTR010000006.1:0-38525 GCA_043719555.1 Bacteroidota bacterium
ATTTAAGTATGGATTGGAATGTTGGAGATGCAACTGATAGCATACATGGATTAACTGCAAATTATACGTACGTTAATGCTGGGTCATACAAGGCAACTATTACTTATACTGATATGGTTACAGGCTGTACAAATACAGCAACGGCAACACAATCTATTACAGTATATGAACGACCTATTGCTCAATTTGACTTTTCTCCAAGTGAAACAACAATAATAGATGCCGATGTGCAATACTACAATCACACGGGGCCAAACTTAACAGCTTACACATACCAATGGTTTTTTGATGTACTTGATTCATCAACTGTTATGAATCCAAATTATACATTTACAGTATCAGGTTTAAAAGAAACTAAGTTAGTGGCAACAAGTGATAAGGGATGTACTGATACTATTACAAAACCAATTATGGTTGCTCAAGATATAGCGATATATGCACCTAATGCTTTTACTCCAGGCAATAAAGATGGATTAAATGATGTGTTTTATATCCAATTACCACCTTATGATGTTGATTACACATCTGTTGAATTACTAATATTTGATAGATGGGGTGAAGTCGTATTTAAAACTAAAGATATTACAGTAGGTTGGCAAGGATCTAAAAATAACTCAGGGGCTTTATTGCCTAGTAGTTTATTTGTATGGAAACTTCGATTTATGGATATTAGAAAAAAAGAATTCGAAAAAACTGGCGAGCTTATGATGTTAAGTCAATAAGTTTTCCAAAAAAAATGAAGCCTTGCAGTGTTTATTGCAAGGCTTTTTTTATTTTTAATAAAAAATACACTATGGCAGATTTAGCAAAGTTTACACAAACCATTACTGATGGATATACAACTAAAGGAGATTATATTTTATTAGGTGCTGCAATGCTTGATGGCGTACCACAAAAAGACGCGCAAGTTAAGTTACCTTTAAAAACATTAAATCGTCATGGTTTAATTGCTGGTGCAACCGGTACAGGTAAAACAGTAACCTTACAAATTATTGCTGAGCAAATGTGCGCTAAAGGCATTCCTGTTTTAATGATGGATTTAAAAGGTGATTTAAGTGGTGTTGCAAAACCAGGAGCAACAAATCCGAAAATAGAAGAGCGACATACTGCAATCGGCATTCCCTTTGCGCCAGCTAATACAACCGTTGAGTTTTTAACATTATCGAAAGAAAACGGTGCTAAGTTACGCGCAACTGTAATTGAATTTGGGCCAGTGTTGTTTAGTAAAGTACTAGATTTAAATGACACCCAAAGTGGTATCATTGCTATTATTTTTAAATATGCCGATGATAAAAAATTGCCTCTACTTGATTTAAAAGACTTTAAAGCTCTCTTAAATTATATTGGCAATGAGGGCAAAGAAGAAATTCAGAAAAATTATGGGAATGTTTCTCCTGCATCTGTAGGCACTATTTTACGTTCGGTTATAGAATTAGAATCACAAGGTGCCGAAGTATTTTTTGGCGAGCGTTCGTTTGAAGTGCAAGACTTAGTAAGATGTGATTCCAATGGCAAAGGTATAGCCTCAATTATTCGTTTAGTAGACATACAGGATAAACCTAAATTATTTTCAACGTTTATGTTGTGCATGTTAGCTGAAATTTATCAAACTTTTCCAGAGGCTGGAGATATTGAAAAACCAAAGCTTTGTATCTTTATTGATGAAGCACATTTAATTTTTAAAGAGGCGTCTCAAGCCTTATTAGATCAAATAGAATCCATTATAAAATTAATAAGAAGTAAAGGTGTGGGTATTTATTTTTGCACTCAAAATCCTTACGATGTGCCTGATGCTGTACTATCACAATTAGGCTTAAAAGTACAACATGCTTTGCGTGCCTTTACAGAAAAGGATAGAAAAGCAATTAAGAAAACTGCAGAAAATTATCCTATATCTGAATTTTATAAAACTGATGAATTATTAACGAGTTTAGGTATTGGTCAATCACTTGTGTCTGCGTTAAGTGAAAAAGGAATCCCTACGCCATTAGCAGCAACTCATATGCGCGCACCCGTTAGTAGAATTGGTGTATTAACGCCAGAAGAAATTCAACAAAACGTATCGAATAGTTTAATTGCCTCTAAATACAACGAAGAAATTGATAGAGATAGTGCATTTGAAATTTTAAACAAAAAATTAAAAGTAGCTGAAGAAGAACAAGAAGAAGAAAAAGAAGAGGAAGAAGAAAAGAAAGAATCTAAAACGAAAAAATCAGAAAAATCGACTATAGAAAAAATTACCGAAAACACAATGGTTCGCCAGGTTGGAAGAACTGTTTTTAAAGAAGTTGCACGAGGATTACTTGGAGTGCTTGGTTTAGGTGGAAAGAAAAAAGGTGGCTGGTTTTAATATATAAGTTGTGAATTCATTAAACAATAAAATTATTTGGATTACAGGTGCTTCATCAGGTATTGGTGAAGCACTTGTAATTGCTTGTGCAAAGCAAGGTGCAAAAGTTATATTGTCATCTCGTAAAGAAAGTGAACTTATAAAAGTGCAACAAAAAGCAAATCTAAATTCGGATAACTCATTAGTACTTCCATTTGATTTACAAAATACATCTCAAGCAAATGCTTACGTTTCACAAATTATTGAAAAATTTGGAAGGCTTGACATTCTAGTAAATAATGGTGGATTAAGTCAACGCTCTGAAATGATTGATACATCATCTGAAAATGAAAGATCTCTTTTTGAAATTAATTATTTTAGCGCAACTACTTTATCTAAAGCTGTTTTACCAATTATGCTAAAACAAGGCTCTGGTAAAATTGTAATTATCAGTAGCATTGCAGGTAAGTTTGGTTTTTATTTACGATCTACCTACTCTGCTGCAAAACACGCACTGCACGGATACTTTGAAAGCTTACGGTTAGAGCTAGAGCAAAAAGGAATTTCTGTATTAATGGTTTGCCCAGGCAAAATAAAAACAAATATTTCTGTAAATGCACTAAGTGCCAACGGTATCGCTCATAATGTTATGGATAAAAGTCATGTTAACGCTATGAGTGCAGAAAGGTGTGCAGAGATAATTATATCTGGTATTATTAATAATAAAGAAGAAATTTTAGTGGGAGGAAAAGAACTATTAATTGTAAAAATAAAGCGATTGTTCCCTAAGCTTTTTGGTTATTTAATTAGAAAACAATCGCCTTATTAATTAATTACTTTAGTTAAAATTTTGCTGCTACACCATTAGGCGATGAAGTTGAATGTTGGCTTTCGTTAAGCACACTAATTGCTTTTTCTTGTTTACTAAGTGCTAATATTTCTTTTTCTTCGGCATTATTTAAACCTCCAAGTTTAGCAGCTTTGTTAATTTGGGCATAGGCTTCTTCTCTCAGCATTTTAGCCGATTGTAGATATTTATCTGCTTCTATTAAAAAGTTATTAATGGTATTTATAGTTAGTTTATCTTGATTATAATTATACAACAAAGAGTAAATTGTCATTTTATTAAAGGTGTATTTTTCATTAAACACTTTTAAAGAAATTTCAGCAGCTTCAATTTGTTTTTCAATACATTGTATTTCTAACGACAACGCTTCTGCTAATAACCGCGTGTTGTCTTTCACCATCTTTGCCTTTTCGCGTAAATTAAATGCATTGTTTTTAATAAACTCAATTTCATTGTTTGCAATAACGTATTGTTGCTCTAGCGATTCTTTGTTTGATGTTAGAATTGTAGATGAATCGTTTCCGAAAAAAGAAATAATATTCAAATTAATTTCTTTTTTAAAGTTTTGCAGTGCTCTAAATTGAGAGTTGTAATCTTCAATTTTAGTATTGATGGAGCTAATTGTTTCTGCTTCGTTAGTCCGAGTTGTAGTCGATTTGTTCTCAGAGATTTTTTTAGATGTTGGGCTATTTCCTGTTTTTTTCCAGGTGCCATAAATAAAATAATCATTATGATTCGCTACAACTGTTGGCACTGTTTGCCCAGTTAGCATTGTGTTGTAGCCTATAGCTATAACTACAATAAGTGTTACATAATTTTTCATAGGATTGTGAGTTTAAAAAATTTGACATAGTTTTTGTGTTTTTAAAATTTAATATAGATGGAATCATAGAGATATAAATCTCAGACTAAGAACAATAAAATTTGTTAACTGAAAATAGAGAATTACGTTATGTTGTATTTTTTATCCCTGAAACATATATGTTTAGGTCGTCTCAACATAAGTGCTTTTCTGTTTTATTCTACTTGAAAAAAAATAAAAGGTTTTCATTTATGAAAATACGAAAGTGGTTTTTATATAGCAATGGTCTGTTTAATTTAAAACAAACAAAAAATTCATCCGCAAAAAAAATGCTTTAAAAAACAGGATAACTCTTTTTATCGAATAACGCCTTATTCTTTTCTAAATGATTTTTGACTTTACTACATCCACTTTTTACGTTTAAAGTAAACGACTAAGCCTATAATAACAGTCAACATCACAGCCCAAGTAACATAATAACCAGTTTGTGTTTTAAGTTCGGGCATGTTTTCAAAATTCATTCCATAAACACCAGCAATAAAAGTAACAGGAATAAATATAGACGACATAATCGTTAATACTTTCATGACTTCATTCATGCGGTTGGCATTACTACTTAAATAAATATCCATGATGCCCGATAATAAATCACGGTATGTTTCAACTGTATCAATAATACGAGTTACGTGATCACTTAAATCACGTAAATAAATATCACTACTTGGGTTAATTAAATTTGTTTCGGAACGGATCATATTATTAATCATATCGCGCATTGGCCAAACTTGCTTGCGCAAGTATACCATTTCGCGTTTCAGATGATGCAAATCCATAATAGACTTTTGATCAGAATCACTTATAATTTCGTCTTCAATAGCCTCAACCTTATCGCCTATTTTTTCAATTGCCCTAAAGTAACAATCAACCACCGCATCCATTAAAGCATAAGCCAAATAATCAGCTCCTAATTTTCGCACTCTACCTTTTGCTGTTCTTAAGCGATTACGAATAATATCAAAAGCATCTCCACCGTGTGGTTCTTGAAAAGAAATAACTGTGCTATCAGTTAACACAATGGCTAATTGTTCTGATTCGACTTGTGTTGTATAATTTATCATACGCATAATAGCAACAACATAATGCTCAAAATCTTCGAATTTTGAACGTTGATCAACGTGCACGATATCTTCTAAAGTAAGCGAATGAATGTTATAGCGCTTACCAATTTTTTCAATTAATGCTATATCATGTAAGCCTTCCACGTTAATCCATTTTACCATATTTGGCTTTACTTGTGCTAAACATTGATCAAGATTATGAAATTCCTTTTCGAAAAATTCAGTTTCGTTATACTCAATCAATGTAATTTTAATAGGTTGACTCTGCTCCATACCGTTATAATACAATGTGCCGGGAGGTGCGCCAATATTATGTTTGCGTGAAATTTTTTTTTGCCGATTATGTGATCTTTTAGAATTATGCTTCATTTTTCATAACCATTTGTAAAGTGAATCTGCTTTTTTGTTCAAGTAACACAATTTTATTTTTAGTCAATACATCTATCGTATCTTGTGTATAATAACGTATAGTCAATAACTCTACATCTTTATTATATAACACTTTAAATGGCTGTTGCAAGGCTTCTATCAATCCACTTGTTTTAGAAGAATCATCACAACACACCGAAAAACTAATAGCAGATAACTGCATCAAATTAATTTTTACTCCGTGCTTAGAAAATAAATTGAATATATCACTTAAATTGTCTTCTGCAATAAATGAAAAATCTTTGGGTTGTATGGATAATAAAATTTGTTCGGCTTTAAAAATATACGATGGGATTTGTAATCGCTTATCACTCTCTTTAATAACAGTCCCTTCATCTTTCGGATTGATAAATGATTTTACATACAGCGGTATTTGTTTGTTTTGTATAGGCTTAATTGTTTTTGGATGAATAACCGAAGCGCCATAGTATGTTAACTCAATTGCATCCTGATAAGAAAGTTCATCGATCTTTTTAGTGTTCTTAAAAAATTTAGGATCTGCGTTAAGTACGCCAGGCACATCTTTCCAGATAGTAACATTTTGTGCATTTAAACAATAGGCCAAAATAGATGCCGTATAATCAGAGCCTTCGCGACCGAGAGTCGTAGTAAAGTTTTCTGAAGTGCCTCCAATAAAACCTTGTGTAATAACTAAATCTGTAGTATTAAATAAACGTGTAAACTCAGTACAAGTTAATTGCTCTGTCAACTCAAAATTCACTTTTCCTTCGCGATAAGTGTTGTCTGTTTGTATCACACCACGCGCATCTAACCAAGTATTTTTAATACCCACTTCATTTAAGTATGCTGAAACTATTTTAGTAGATAACACCTCACCCATACTCACAATCTGATCGTATTCGAAATCAAACTCATGGGTTGGTTCATCTTCGATAGCCCAATATACTTCAACAAAAGTATTTTCTATATCGGTAAAAATTGCATGTGATGGATTTGAAAATAATTGAGAACAAATAGACAAATGAAATTGTTTAACCTCTTCCAATAATACCTCTGCATTAGCGCTTTTATAAAAATAAGCATTGGCTAGTTTTTCAAGCGCATTGGTAACTTTTCCCATAGCAGAAACAACCACCGCAATTTTTTGATTTGGAAATTGTTTTAAAACCTCCACAACATTTTTTACACCTTCTGCATCTTTAACCGAGGCGCCACCAAATTTAAATACTTGCATCATTATTTATTTAAACAAATATACAGATGTGTGTAAATATAAACACCAAAATTGCTACTAAAAGCGTAAGTTTTTAATAAATAAAAGTGATATATTTATCTATAAATTACCTCATATGAACTTCATCATCAAACTTATTTTATCAGCCATTGCTGTAATTGTCACTTCTTATTTTTTAAAAGGTGTAACCCTTGGCAATAGTAGCTTTTACACAACCTCATCTCCCGAAATAAATAAATTTATAACAGCTCTTTTGGTAGCCGTTGTTTTAGCGTTTTTAAATACGATAGTAAAACCTGTACTTACCATCTTATCACTACCTATTACAGTTGTTACCTTAGGTTTATTTTTGTTAGCTATTAACGCCTTTATTATTTTGTTTGCAGATAAATTAGTTGATGGGTTTAAAGTAGATGGATTTTTAACGGCTTTAATTTTCAGCATTATCTTATCTATTGTAACGGGGATACTTAGTTTATTTAATAAAGAAAAAGAATAAACTATTGAAAAACTTACGATATATAATTCTACTAATAATATGGGTTAACACAAACGCCATAGGTTTTGCGATAAGTAAAGATTCTTTAAAAGTGTTTTTTTACATAAAAAAATCAAATGCGTTAGCAGAAAGGAATATGGATTCTGCTTTATCCAATATGCTGTTAGCGCACAAAAACTCAATCGATTTAAAAAATGATTATTTAATCTGTGAATCACAAATTGGCCTAGCGTCGTTATACCAAAATTTAGGTGATTATAAAAAATCTGCGAAACACTTTAATGACGCTATAACTCTTGCTGAGAAATTAAAAAACAAGAAACTAATTCTGAAGTCTGTAAACGGAATGGCAAATTTATTAGCTATTCAAAAACAATGGAAGCAAGCAAGTGAACTTTACTCCATCTCTCTTAAACTTTGCATGGAAACAATGGATACCGCTAAAACTGCGGTTGTTTTAATGAATATGGCTAACTTAGAGTATAATAAATCATATTTTAGTAACGATTTCATTCAAACTAATATAGCATACAGTAAAGCATATAAATGGGCAGCATTTAACAAAGACAGTTCTCAACTTATTACTTGCTTGGGTAATTGGGGCATGTCGTTAGGAGATGAAAGTAAATTTGATGAATCACTTTCAAAATTAAATCAAGCTATAAGATTAGCTACAAAATTCAACAAAACGAGTGATCTGGTTTTTCTAAATCATTATGTGGGCCGTACTCATGGGCTTATGAAGCAGCATGACTTGGCGATAGTAGCTTTTAATAAAAGTTTGAATTTGGCGATAGAGCTAAAAGATTTAGATTTTATTTCGGAAAACAAATATTGTTTAGCCGAATCAAACTACGAAAAAGGAAACTATAAATTAGCCTATGACTATTTTGAAGCGTATAAAAATTTAGAAGATAGTTTACTAAACAAAGAAACAACTAATGAATTGAGTTTACTAAAAACAAAATATGACACCGAAAAACGTCAACAAGAAATTGAAGTGTTAACTGCTAATGCCAGCAAAGACAAAGTTGTCCGACTAGGATTAATCATTGGTTCAATATTGATACTACTATTAACTTTTTTATTATATAATCGCTATCGTTTAAAATCAAAAACATTTGAAATACTAAAACGTCAAAACGAAATTATATCAGAAAAAAATAAAGACATCTCCGATAGTATTAATTACGCTAAAAAAATTCAGGAGGCAATTTTACCACGAACCGAAGATTTAAAAAAAGTTTTTTCGAGTTATTTTATATTTGCAAAACCAAAGGATGTTGTGAGTGGGGATTTTTATTGGTTTTCGCAAAAAGGCGATTTACATTACTTTGTGGTGGCAGATTGCACGGGCCATGGGGTTCCTGGCGCTTTTATGAGCATGATAGGTAACACCTTACTAAACAATATTGTAAACGAGTTAAAATTAAATGAACCTGACAAAATTTTAAATGAACTAAGGAAAGAAATTATAGCTGCTTTAAAACAAAATGAAACCTCATCTAATAAAGATGGTATGGATATTTCTTTAATTTGTTTTAACAAAAAAACCTTAGAACTAATGGCTGCTTGCGCTAACAATCCTGTATGGATAATCAAAAAAAATGCAGAGCTTATTGAAATTAAACCTGACAAACAGCCCATAGGTTATGTATCATCAACAAGTACAAGTTTTACTTTGCATAAAATGCAACTCGAAAAAGGCGATATTATTTATCAATTTACAGATGGCTATGCTGATCAGTTTGGCGGAGAAAAAGGTAAAAAATTTAAGTATAATCAGCTTAAAGAATTACTAGTTAAAAATCATAATTTAGGCTTGGATCAGCAATACAAAATAATAGAAGATGTTTATGTGCAATGGAAAGGTTCGTTAGCCCAAATTGATGATATTTTACTAACAGCAATAAAAGTGTAGTGTCGTTAAAAAACGTTAACCCGTATTTACTTAAGATGGTAACTTTATTACATTTGTTAAGATGAGTAAGTTTAATTTAGGTGTAGTTTCTGTATTTGTTGGTGCTGCTTTGGTTGCCTTAATAGCCATACAAATTTATTGGATACGCAGTTCTATTACTTTAAAGGAAGAAGAGTTTGAACATTCTGTAACCGAAGCTTTAAAAAGTACTTCATTCAGACTCGAAAAAATTGGGACTGCCAACAAAATATCTAAAAAAATAAAACTTCGTAAACAAGGTGTTCGTGTAACTAGGCCTAGTGTTATTAGTTTAAACTCCCCAACAGGCAAAGATGTATCGGTGAGGATTTTTGAAGAACTTAGCACGGATTCCTGCGGTGTTGTTACGAGTCGTATGTCGCAAAAAGAATTTTATGGCGACTCCTTAAATACTCAAAATCATTTTTTACCCTATGAATTATTAAGTGCCTCGCAAAGCACATATAAAGATGTGGAGAATTTGCGTAACGAATTAATGCAAACTAAAACCGAAATGGTTAACGATTTGTTTGATGAATTAATTAGTATTAATGTTTATAAAGATTACAAACCAAAAGTTGACTCTGTTGTGCTAGATAGTATTTTACATCAGGAACTACTAGAACATGGCGTAAAAGCAAAATTTGTTTATTCTATTTCAAACCAATTATCACACTCTAACTCTAAAAACAATTATAAAGATGCTCAAAAAGTTTGCGACACAATAGGTTGCGTGTTTAAAATAAATTTATCGCCAAATAATGTATTTGTTACTCCGCAATATTTAAGCGTAAATTTCCCTAATCAAAATCATTACTTATTACAGGCCATGTGGGTTATGTTAGCTGTATCAGCCTCGGTAATTTTAATTTTAATTTTTGCGTTTTATTATACGATTAGTACCATCTCTAAACAAAAAAAATTATCGGTCATTAAAAATGATTTCATAAGTAATATGACGCATGAGTTTAAAACTCCTATTAGTACGATATCTCTTGCATCTGAAATGCTGAATGATGAAACCGTTATTAAAACTCCCGAAAAACAAAAACGCTTTGTGAAAATGATACGCGACGAAAACAAACGTTTAAGTATTTTAGTGGAAAGCATTTTACAAACCTCTATCTTAGATAAAGGAGAGTTTAAATTAAAGCGTAGTGATATTGATGTGCACGATATTATTAATCAAGCAATACAAAACACACATCTTTTAATAGACCAACGACAAGGAAGTATTACCACACATTTAGAAGCCAAAAACTTTATAATCAACGCCGATAAATTGCATTTAACAAATATTGTATTTAACCTCATTGATAATGCGATTAAGTACACCATCGAAAGCCCTCACATTATTATCTCAAGTCAAGATACGACGAATGGGATAGAAATTAAGGTAAAGGATAACGGAATTGGGATAAGTAAGGATAATCAGCGAAAAATATTCGATAAATTTTACCGTGTACCAACTGGAAACGTCCATAATGTAAAGGGTTTTGGCTTAGGCTTAAGTTACGTGTTAGCAGTGGTTCAAAAGCATAATGGCACAATTAATGTAGAGAGTGAAGTGGGAAAAGGTAGTACTTTTAAAATTATTATGCCTTACCACCAAGAACAAAAATAATTAATTAGTAAATAAAGCAATGGAAAACGTAAAAACACAAATTCTTTTAGTTGAGGATGATCCAAATTTAGGAACATTATTACAGGAATATTTGGAAGCAAAGGGCTTTGAAACAAAATTAGCTACAGATGGCAAAAAAGGCTTTGATGCATTTTGTAAGCAACCTTTTGATTTGTTGTTATTAGATGTGATGATGCCTGTTAAAGATGGATTAACGCTTGCTAAAGAAATTCGCGTTACTGATAAGCATGTGCCGATTATTTTTTTAACGGCAAAAAGCATGAAAGAAGATGCTATAGAAGGATTTAACGTTGGTGCTGATGACTACATTACTAAACCATTTAATATGGAAGAGTTAATGGCTCGTATTACTGCCGTATTGCGTCGTAGTAGTAAAGAACGAGTACATAATGTAGCCGATGTTAATTTTACGATTGGTGCTTATACATTTAATTCTGAAACACAAGCCTTAATTAATAATGGTGCTGAACAAAAATTAACTACAAAAGAAAGTCAGTTAATGCGTTTATTATGCGTACATAAAAATGACGTTTTAGATAGAAACTTTGCTTTAAAAACAATTTGGCACGACGATAATTATTTTAATGGCCGAAGTATGGATGTTTATATTGCAAAACTACGTAAGTATTTAAAAGATGACTCGAAAGTTGAAATCGTAAACATACATGGCAAAGGATTTAAATTATTAGTGAATTCGTAATATTTTTAATGAAAATTAATTCCTCACAATTTAGATTGTTATTTGTAACACTTTTAATTTGTGAGGTTTTTTATGCGCAAGAAATTAACATTAAAACTCAAAATCCAGCAGTAAAAATCATTAGCGATAGCTCAAAATTATTTTTAATAGATACAGCTAAAGTAACTGTCCCTTCAAATGTTATTAATGGCCATAAATATTACTGCCCGCGTGGTATGCATGATTTTATTTGCCAATGCGGTCCAGTAAAATCGAAAAAAATTCTTTTTGTCTCGCCTAAAAAAAGCCGTAAAAAGAAATAAGGCCTCTGATTTAAAATAATAAATTGGGAAATCCCCTAAAAGTGACTTATTTTGTATAAAGTAAGTTACTTTTTTATTTTGCAAAAATCAACCGAAATAGCCAGTCAATTAAATGCCAAAATTATTGGCATTTCAACTCAATCTATTCGGCATTTACTAATTGATAGTAGACAATTTACACAAGCTGAAAACACTGTATTTGTTGCTTTAAATACTGCAAAAAACAATGGGCATCAATATGTGTTAGGATTATATCAAAAAGGTATTCGATTATTTATGGTTAATGCTATTCCTGATAATTGTAAACAGATTACAGATGCATGTTTTTACATAGTTGCGGATACTTTAAAAGCCATACAAAAATTATCTACTATACACCGTTCTCAATTTCAAATTCCAGTAATTGGTATTACAGGTAGTAATGGCAAAACGATCGTGAAAGAATGGTTATACCAATTATTAAAAGATGATTATTCTATATGCCGTAGCCCAAAAAGTTATAACTCCCAAGTTGGTGTTCCTTTATCCTTATGGCAATTAAATCAACATCATACACTCGGGATTTTTGAGGCTGGAATTTCAAAAGTTGGCGAAATGCAATTACTGGAGCAATGTATACAGCCAACTATAGGTGTGCTAACATCATTAGGAACTGCACATGACGAAGGATTTAAAGACATATCAGAAAAGTTAAACGAAAAATTACAATTATTTAAAAATTGTAAAACAGTTATTGTAAATGCGTTATGCTTAACGGATGAGCAATTACATTTAATACCAAGTACAGTTGTTTTAATTTCTAAAAACGAAAACGCTACTTTACAAATTATTGACACTAAACAATTAGGTGTACAAACAGAAATATTTGCAAAATATAATAATGAAAAAATTTCTATAAAAATTCCTTTTACAGATGCCGCAAGTATTGATAATGCTATTACTTGCTGGGCAACGTTACTAACACTTAAGACTAACACGCTTGATATTGAAACTCGCTTGATGCAACTACAATCCGTTGCTATGCGATTAGAATTAAAACTGGGTAACAATAATTGTGTTTTAATAAATGATTTTTATAATTCAGATATCAATGCCTTAGAAATTGCATTGCATCACCAAAAACAACAGCATCGTGGTGGAAGCAAAATTGTTATCCTATCCGATATTGAACAAAGTGGAAAATCTAACGAAGAATTATATGCTGCCGTTGCAAAACTATTAGTGCAATTTAAAATTGATACCGTTATAGGTATTGGTCACGAAATTGCTTCGCAACGAAAGTTGTTTCACGCAAATGCGTATTTTTTTGATACGACTCATCAATTTATTACTGAAAGCAAAACCAATCATCATTTACAATTTAAAGATGCAGTCATCTTACTAAAAGGTGCGCGCAGATTTGAATTTGAAAACATTAGTAAACTCTATCAGCAAAAAAGCCACGATACAGTTTTAGAAATAAATTTAAATAAACTCATCCATAATATTAATTTTTACCGTTCGCAAATACAACAATCTACTAAACTGATGTGTATGGTAAAAGCCACTGGCTACGGCAGTGGAAGTGCCGAAATTGCCTTTACACTTCAACATCATCATGTTAATTATTTAGCTGTTGCTTATGCCGATGAAGGAGTAGAGTTGCGAAAAGCTGGTATACATTTGCCTATTATGGTAATGAATCCAGAGGAATCATCCTACAACGATATGATAGATTATCGTTTGGAGCCTGAATTGTTTTCGTTTAAAGTAGCCAAGGAGTTTTTACAAGCTCTGCAATTAAAAGCCATTTCGGAACCATACCCAGTCCATATTAAAATAGATACTGGTATGCATCGCTTAGGTTTTGAAGAAGATCAATTACAGGAGTTGTGTGGATTTTTATCGAAAGAAACAGAATTAAAAGTGCAAAGTATTTTTTCGCACTTAGTGGCAAGTGATGATTCGAGCTTTGATGATTTTACAAATCAACAAATTGATTTATTCAAAAAAATGTCTGCTTTATTAGAGCATGCATTAGGATATGAAACTATAAAACATATTTGTAATTCAGGGGCCATTACCCGTTTAAAGGAGGCGCATTTTAATATGGTTCGTTTAGGTATTGGTATGTATGGCGTAGGATTTAATGAATTAGAAAAACAACAACTAGAAAATATTAGTTCTCTTAAAACTAATATCTCACAGATAAAACAACTAAAAGCAACTGATACGGTTGGCTATAATCGTAAAGGTGTAATTACAAAAGATACAACTATTGCCACGATTCCAATTGGTTATGCCGATGGCTTTAGCAGAAAATTGGGTAATGGTAATTTTTCAGTTATGATAAATAATCATCCTTGTAAAACCATTGGAAATATTTGTATGGATATGTGTATGGTTGATATTACTAATGTTACTTGTAAAGAAGGCGACCAAGTTGTATTGTTTGAAACCAACGAACAATTAATGCAATTATCAAAAGCGATGGACACTATTCCTTATGAGGTTTTAACGAATATTTCGTCGCGTGTAAAAAGAGTCTATGTTCAAGAATAAAATTTGGAATTATTTATTTATGGTTTTTAGTTTTATAAAACTAAACGGATTCTTGCTATTCATAATTATTATAACTTCCTGTTCAAACAACGAATCTAAAAAAACAAAAAACAACAATCCAACTTTTGTAGATATTGCACCTATTATTTATAAAAACTGTACGCCCTGTCACAGAGCAGGAGAAAGTGGTCCGTTTGAATTAATAACTTACGCTGACGTTAAAAAAAATGCCAACAAAATAAAATTCGTTACACAAACAGGCTATATGCCTCCATGGCCAGCGGATATTAATTACTCTCATTTTATTGGCGAACGAAAACTAACTCCCGAGGAAATAGAATTAATAAAAATATGGGTTAACAATGGTGCGCCAAAAGGTGATGAATCAAAAACTCCTACAGCTCCTATTTTTTATACGGGTTCTTTTTTAGGTAAACCAGATACAGTTATTAAATATAAAGATGCAATACCGATTTCAGGAAATGGGGTTGATCAATTCTACATCGTAAATATCCCCATGAAATTTGCAAAAGACACCTTTGTTAAATATTTTGAATTTGTTCCCGGGCAACGAAAATTAGCGCATCACGTTAACGGCCATTTAATAAATTTTGATGCGACTAAAAAAACCAATTATACCTTAAATAAATCGTATGCTTTAGATGAATACCGCAATTATAAAACTTTATTTTCTGAATTGAATGTATTAAATGATGATCAATCCTTTCCTATATTAACACCTAATACCGTTTATTATTTGCCTGGTTATATGCCGCCTCAATACCCTCATCATATTGGTGGCTATAAAGTAAACGCGCATTCATCTATCTTAATAAAAAGTATTCATTATGGACCTAGTAATAATAATGTTTTAGATAGTTCCTATATCAATGTGTTTTATGGACCTAAACCCGAACGACCAATTTTCGAAACCCAACTAGGTACCTTTGGAACTTCTAAAATTGAACCTGAATTAATTCTTCATCCCAATAAAATTGAAACCTTTTACACGCATAGTGTTTTAGATAAAGATATTTCGATGTTATCTATTAATCCGCACATGCATTTTTTAGGTAAAACATTTTGGGCTTTTGCAATTAAACAAAATGGCGACACTGTTCCGTTAATAAAAATCAAAAAGTGGGATTTTAAATGGCAATATTATTATACGTTTGAGCATCCTATTAAATTAGAAAAAGGAACCAGCCTTCACGTATACGGTACTTTTGATAACACTGATAAAAACCCTTACAACCCAAATCATCCGCCAAAACAAGTAACTCAAGGTGATGGCATAAGAAGCATGACAACTACTGAAGAAATGTTTCAATTTATTTACACATATTTACCTTATAAAACAGGTGACGAGACTATAGATTTGAATACTCAAAAAATTAAATAAAATGACACCAAAATTATATATAGTGCCAACACCGATCGGCAATTTAGAGGATATGACGTTTCGCGCTATAACTGTTTTAAAAGCAGTTGATTTAATTTTAGCAGAAGATACACGTAATACCATTCACTTGTTACGTCATTTTCAAATCGATAAACCATTGCGTTCTTATCACGCGCATAACGAACATCAAACCGTTGAACAAATTGTGGAAATGATTTCTTCTAATAAATCGGTAGCGTTGGTTTCTGATGCTGGAACTCCTGCCATATCCGACCCCGGTTTTTTATTGGTGCGCGAATGTATTAAGCACGGTGTAGCTGTAGAAACTTTACCTGGCGCAACTGCTTTTGTTCCTGCTTTAGTTAATAGTGGCTTGCCTTGCGATACCTTTGTGTTTTATGGATTTTTGCCGCAAAAAAAAGGTCGTCATACCAAACTCTTATCATTAAAGGAAGAAACGCGTACGATGATTTTTTATGAATCGCCTTATCGATTAGTAAAATTATTAGAAGAATTTAAAGAATATTTAAGTGCCGATAGACAAGTGTCCGTATCGCGCGAATTATCAAAAATGTTTGAAGAAACAGCACGAGGAACCGTTGATGAACTAATTGCGCATTTTACTGCAAAAACGGTAAAGGGCGAAATCGTTGTTGTGCTAGCTGGCAAAGAAGAATAAGCCTTCCTGATAATCTTACTATTAATCCTTATTATTTTAGTAAATTAGCTCTTTAATTTACACACATTTAATAATACAGAACTTTGACTTTCAACGATTTTAATTTTGATGATACCCTTTTAGATGGTTTGTTTTCTATGGGATACAAACTACCTACTCCTATTCAACAACAAGCAATTCCAATTATTCAAGCTAATAAAGATTTAATTGCCTGCGCACAAACCGGAACAGGAAAAACAGCGGCCTTTGTTTTACCAATTTTAGATAAAATTATTAAACACAAAACTACGGGCGTTAATACGCTGATTATTGCGCCAACGCGCGAATTGGTTTTACAAATCGATCAGCAAATTGAAGCTATGGCTTATTTTTGTGGCGCAAGTTCAATTGCTATTTATGGCGGTAATGATGGTGTTACTTGGGAACGACAAGCTAAATCTTTACGCGAAGGGGTTGATATTGTTATTGCAACACCAGGCCGACTAATTGCTTTATTACAAAGCGGTGATGTGAAGTTTGACACCATACAGCATTTAGTTTTAGATGAAGCTGATCGTATGATGGATATGGGTTTTTCAGATGATATTAAAACTATTTTAAAATACGTTCCTGAAAAGCGTCAAACGATTATGTTTTCGGCAACTATGGCTCCAAAAATAAGAGCATTAGCGGCACAGTTATTAAACGAACACGAATCTATTAATATTGCTATTTCTAAACCAGCAGCTGGTATTGTGCAACAAGCTTATGTTGTTTACGATAACCAAAAAGAAAAAATATTACATCAAATTTTAAAAAACGAAGATTATTCGTCCATCATTATTTTTTCTTCAACTAAAGAAAAAGTAAAAGAATTGTCTCAAACGTTTAAATCACTTAATTATTCATCAAAAGGATTTTCATCTGATTTAGAACAAAGCGAGCGCGAAGAAATTATGCGCGATTTTAAAAATAAACGTTTACGAATTTTAATCGGCACAGATATTTTATCGCGAGGTATTGATGTTGATGGAATTAGTTTAGTAGTTAATTTTGATGCGCCTCCTGATCCAGAAGATTACATCCATCGTATTGGCCGTACGGCTCGTGCCGCTAAAGCAGGTGTAGCCATTACGTTTATTAACGAAAAAGATCAACCCCGTTTTGCTCAAATTGAAGCCTTAATGGGAATGGATGTCACTAAAATGGATATTCCTGAAGTGTATGGTAAAGGGCCTGAGTATAATCCTGAAGCAAATAAGAAAAAGTTTGATAAGCCAAGAGGTTTTAATAATAAACCAAAAACTGGCAGCTCCAATGCAGGCCATAAAAAAACATTTCATAAGCCAAAAAAGCCATAAAAATTTATACAAAATTGTATATTTAAACCTTTAATAACGATTTTATAATGGATTCAAAAATAGCATTACTAGAACAAAAACAAGCAGAAGCACTTTTAGGTGGTGGTCAAAAACGTATTGATTCACAGCATAAAAAAGGAAAATTAACCGCACGTGAACGTTTGCATTTTTTATTAGACGAAGGCAGTTTCGAAGAAATTGGTATGATGGTAACACATCGTAGTAAAGATTTTGGTTTAGAAAAAGAACAATATTTAAGCGATGGTGTAGTAACTGGCTATGGTACTATTCACGGTCGTTTGGTATATGTATTCTCGCAAGACTTTACTGTTTTTGGTGGTTCATTATCCGAAACGCACGCCGAAAAAATTTGCAAAGTAATGGACTTAGCTATGAAAAATGGCGCACCTTTTATTGGTTTAAATGATAGTGGTGGCGCTCGTATTCAAGAGGGTGTTGTGTCTCTTGGTGGTTATGCTGATATTTTCTATCGTAATGTTAGAGCAAGTGGAGTTATTCCGCAATTATCAGGTATTATGGGGCCTTGCGCTGGTGGCGCAGTTTACAGCCCGGCAATGACTGATTTTATTTTAATGGTTGAAAATACCAGTTATATGTTTGTTACAGGTCCTAACGTTGTAAAAACAGTAACACACGAAGAAGTAACTTCTGAAGAATTAGGTGGTGCGATGACACACGCAACAAAAAGTGGTGTTACACATTTTGCTTGTGCTAACGAAATCGAGGCCATTAATAATATCAAACAAATATTAAGTTACGTTCCACAAAACTGCGAAGAAGATGCGCCAAGTGTTCCTTATGAAAGTACTGGTTCTGAATCTCGTCCAGAATTAAATTCTATTATTCCAGAAAACGCGAATCAACCTTACGATATAAGAGAGGTTATTGAAAAAGTAATTGATGATAATAGTTTTTTTGAAGTACATAAACATTTTGCTGAAAACATCGTTGTTGGCTTTGCTCGTTTAGCAGGTCGTTCCATTGGTGTTGTTGCTAATCAACCTGCAGTATTAGCTGGTGTATTAGATATACACTCATCGACCAAAGCTGCTCGTTTTGTACGTTTTTGTGATTGCTTTAATATTCCTTTATTAGTGTTTGAAGATGTGCCAGGATTTTTACCAGGTACAGATCAGGAGTGGAATGCCATTATTACTAATGGTGCTAAATTATTGTATGCATTTAGCGAAGCAACTGTTCCACGTATTACCGTAATTACACGTAAGGCTTATGGCGGTGCGTATGATGTAATGAATAGCAAACACATTGGCGCCGATATGAACTATGCTTGGCCAAGTGCTGAGATTGCAGTAATGGGCGCTAAAGGTGCAGCAGAAATTATTTTTAAAAATGAAATTTCGGCAGCTGCTAACAAAGATGAAAAATGGAAAGAGAAAGAAACAGAGTATCAAACGATGTTTGCAAACCCTTACCGTGCTGCAGAAAGAGGCTTTATTGATGAAGTTATAAAACCAGAACAAACACGCGAAAAATTAATTCGTGCTTTTAAAATGCTTGAAAACAAAGCTGATAAATTACCTAAAAAGAAACACGGTAATATTCCCTTATAAATTTTAAAGCCAGCTACTAAGCTGGCTTTTTTGTATCTTGTAATTATGAAATTTTATGTGCTATTATTAATCGTATTTTATTCTACAATAGTTTATTGTCAGGATACTATTATTAAGACTGATGGCATAAAACTAATTTCTAAAATAACTGAAATAACTCCTGTAGAAATTAAATACAAACGCTTTGATTATTTAAATGGTCCTTTGTTTATTATCTCAAAAAACAATGTTGCCAAAATT
The DNA here is from genome assembly GCA_043719555.1 of Bacteroidota bacterium. Lineage (GTDB taxonomy): Bacteria > Bacteroidota > Bacteroidia > B-17B0 > Aurantibacillaceae > UBA4416. Next base: position 19,600 of record JAYSTR010000006.1, read on the forward strand.
ATTTTTGAAAATGGGTTATCTGAAAACATAAGTTATATAGCGCCTGCCCCAAAAGATACTTTTATTTATATAAACACCTATAAACCAAGCTCACCATGGTTAAGATTTAAAATTGAAATTGGTGCGGAAGTTAATAATGCCTATGTTAATATGCCATCTATTAAATCGCAAAATGCTTACTCAAAATATTCCGATGAATACTCAGGTTATGATAAAAATAACGTCAAAAGTAGTTTAAACATAGGACTCTGTTTTTTATTTGGACGGCGACCACATTTCAATTCTGTTTTTGGTATTAATCATTTAAAGTCAAAAGGGGAATATATTTACGACAACTTTTCTAGTGGTCTTTCTAGTGGTTCTGGAGGTTATATTTCATCTCACACACATTTTAAATATAATTCGCAAATTGATTACTTAAATTTTTTTGGAGGCTTTCGTTTTACTATAGGTAAACATTTACATTTAGAGCCATTAATTGTTTTAAATTATATTTTACACAGAAACGAAAAAGTAACAGGGAGTGCAACCACAACAATGGCTTCTGGTGGTCCAATTGGTAGTAGTACATATACACAAGATATTAAATATTATAATAATCAACCTGCACCTTATACTAATATTGAAACTTCTCTATCACTTTTGCCACGCATGTCATACGATTTTAACATCAAGCCATTAAAGTTTGATGCTTATGTTTCATATAATGTAAATGTTGAAAATCAAATACCTTGGTGGATGTTTGGTGTGTCTTTTTTTCCTTTTAAAAAATTAAATTAATTTTTTCTTCCAATTATTCTTGTAACTTTTTTTAACAAGTTGTGTTATATCAGTAATCAACTCACTTAGTTAATCTCAAAAACTTACAACTATGGCAGGCGGCAAAGAAACTCCCAGGCAAAAAATGATAGGCATGATGTACCTCGTACTCACAGCCCTATTAGCATTAAACGTATCGAAACAAATATTAAAAGGTTTTGTAACCGTTGATGAAAACATCGAAAAATCTAAATTAATTTTAGATGAAAATAATTTGAAAATAAAGCAAGCTTTTGAAGAATATGTAAACAAAGGCAATTTCGAAGCGAAGCCATATTTATTAAAATCTATCGAAGCACAAAAAAGTATTAGGGTAGTTGATGCCTACATTGATAGTATGAAAATGCTCGTTGTACACAAAACAGAAAACGGCAATTTAAAAGACACCGCTCAATTACGTTTTATGGAAAAGTTAGATGATTATGACACGCCTACTTTCTGGTTAATTGGGAGCGATGAAGCAAATCCAATTACTACAAAATATTCGGCTAAAGATTTAAAAACACAACTAAGCAATTTGCATAACCACTTAATTACTATGATTGATAATATGCAAAAAAACGCGGATACTAAATTAGAAGTCGATGATTTAAATGCCCTCAAACAAAAACTACAAAGCATTAAGCCAATCGATAGAAATATTATGGATGATGGGATTAAACAAAACTGGGAACTCGAAAACTTTTACCATTTACCAATGGCTGCTGTTATCACTAACTTAAATAAAATTCAAGCCGATATGAAAAATATTGAGTCTGAATTTTTACATGTATTTTCTGCGGCATCGGGTAAGTTCGAAATTAAAACTAAAAAACTTGAAGCCAAAGTTATTGCACCAACAGCCTATGTTTTATCAGGACAAGCATTTAAAGCAGATGTCGTTTTAGGCGCTTCGTTTAACGAATTAGGTTCGGATAAAATGCAAGTATTAGTTGGCGCACAGTACGATTCAGTTTCTAAAAAAGTATTTGGAAACGACAATCCGCTAAACGTTAGTAATGGTATTGCTAAATACGAAATCGCAACTTCTGCAATTGGGCAAAAAGAATTAAAGGGCCTTGTGGTTTATAAAAATCCAAGAGGGGTAAATGAGTATTATCCGTTTAACTACACCTATATGGTTGCTCCGCCGTTTACAGCAGTTGCAGCCGATAACATGAATATTTTTTACGTGGGTGTAGATAACCCTGTTAGTGTGTCTTCTGCAGGCTTTGCGCCATCGCAACTACAAGTTACCGTAAGCGGATGTGGCGCTAGTGTGAAACCTAATAACAATGGTAGTTATATATTACAAGCAAAAAGTACTGGCACTTGTTTAGTTACTGTATTAGCAAAAACTGATAAGGGATTTAAACCACAAGGGCCTCCTAAAGTATTTCGTGTTAAAGGTATTCCACCACCTGTTGTAAAAATAGGCGGAAAATTAGCCACCAGCAATTTAGAATTTACGAAAGGGGAAATTCAAGCCATGTCTGGATTAGCTGCCGAATCTCCTGGATTTATGTTTCCTGTAACTATGGTTGTGAAAAGTTTTGATGTTGAAATAAAAACAGGTGGGGAAATAAAAACTATTCAGTGTTCTAGTAACGTATTAAACGCGGAGGCAAAACGTGCGTTAAGCAATCTTCGACCAAATCAAAAAGTATATATTGACAATGTAAAGGTACAAACGCCAACAGGAACTATAGGCTTACCTATGGCACAATTTAAAATGAAGGGGTAATTTTAATCTTTAATATTATTTAAGTTCTCGACTATGTTCAAACTAACAGACTTCAAGGTTTGTTGTATCGAGCGTAGTCGGGATTTCATTTTATATAATCACCTATAGAAATCCTATGCTTTTATTTATAATCATTCTATATAAACAAAAACGCCTTTTTTATAGACAGAAATGTTAAAAAAAATTGCATTAAATGCTTTGCAATCATACATTTGCCTAGTTAAATTATATTATAAATTATGAGTAAAGGATTCTTAAAATCATCAATTGGTAAAAAGGTAGTTATGGGTTTAACAGGCCTATTTTTAATTAGCTTTTTAGTTGTTCACGTTAGTATCAATTCGTTAATATTTTTAAACGATAGCGGAGCATCTTTTAATGCAGGCGCGCATTTTATGTCGCACAACATCGTTATCCGTGTTATGGAAATTGGCTTATTTTTAGGTTTAATTGGTCACATGGTACAAGGTTTAATTTTAACTTTAGAAAACAAAAAAGCCCGTCCTATTGCATACGCAAAGGTTGATGGCGCAGCAAACTCAAAATGGTATAGCCGTAGTATGGGGATTTTAGGTTCCTTATTATTATTGTTTTTAGTAGTGCATTTAGGTAATTTTTGGTTACCAACTAAACAAGCCGTATTTTCTCATCAAGAGCATAACTCTTTTGAAAACATGAAAACTGTTTTTAACGAGTGGTATTATGTAGCCATTTATTTATTAGGTGTTGGTTCATTATGTTTCCACTTATTACATGGTTTCCCATCAGCATTTCAGTCATTAGGTTTAAACCACAAAAAATATACACCTGCTATTAAAAGCATTGGTATGTGGTTTTCTATTATTGTTTGTTTATTGTTTGCTGCAATGCCAGTTGCTATGCATTTACACATCATTCAATAATTACTTTAAAAAAAATATTAAAAAATTTAATATAGAGATATGTCAAAATTAGATTCAAAAATTCCCGAAGGAGCTGTAGATCAAAAATGGTCTAAATACCGTTCCACTGTTCATTTAGTAAATCCTGCTAACAAACGTAGTTTAGAAGTTTTAGTGGTTGGTTCTGGATTAGCGGGCGCATCGGCAGCAGCTTCATTAGCTGAAATGGGATATAAAGTAAAGGTATTTTGTTTTCAGGATTCTCCTCGTCGTGCGCATTCAATTGCAGCACAAGGTGGTATTAATGCTGCAAAAAATTATCAAAATGATGGTGACTCAACTTACCGTTTATTTTATGATACAATTAAAGGCGGTGATTACAGAGCACGTGAGGCAAACGTTCATCGTTTAGCGGAGGTATCTTCAAATATTATTGATCAATGTGTGGCTCAAGGCGTACCTTTAGCTCGCGAATATGGTGGTTTATTAAGTAACCGTTCGTTTGGCGGCACGCAAGTACAACGTACATTTTATGCAGCTGGACAAACCGGGCAACAATTATTATTAGGAGCTTATTCAGCTTTACAACGCCAAGTTGGTATGGGTGCTGTTGAAATGTGTACGCGACATGAAATGTTAGATGTAGTTACTGTTGATGGCATTACACGTGGTATTATTGCTCGTAATTTAATTACTGGCGAAATGGAAAAACATTTCGGCCATGCGGTATTATTATGTACTGGTGGATACGGAAATGTTTTCTATTTATCTACTAACGCTATGGGTAGTAACGTAACGGCTGCTTGGAAAGCTCACAAAAAAGGTGCTTTCTTTGGTAATCCTTGCTACACTCAAATTCACCCAACTTGTATTCCTGTTTCAGGTGATCATCAATCTAAATTAACTTTAATGTCTGAGTCGTTGCGTAACGACGGGCGTATTTGGGTTCCAAAAAAGAAAGATGACACTCGTAAACCAACTGATATTCCTGAAGAAGAAAGAGATTATTATTTAGAACGTCGTTACCCTGCATTTGGTAACTTAGTGCCTCGCGACGTGGCTTCTCGTGCTGCAAAGGAACGTTGTGATGCTGGATACGGTGTAGGTAACTCTAAAATGGCAGTGTATTTAGACTTCGCATTTAATACAGCTCGTTACGGAAAAACAGAAGCAACGAAGAAAAATATTCAGAACCCAAGCCACGAAGAAATTATGCGCTTAGGTAAAGAAGTTGTGAAAGAAAAATATGGTAACTTGTTTGATATGTACGCTCAAATTACTGGCGAAAATCCTTACGAAGTTCCAATGCGTATTTACCCTGCGGTTCATTACACAATGGGTGGCTTATGGGTAGATTACAATTTAATGACGACTGTAAAAGGTTTATATGCTTTAGGTGAAGCTAACTTCTCTGACCACGGAGCTAACCGTTTAGGAGCCTCTGCATTAATGCAAGGTTTAGCAGATGGTTATTTTGTAATACCGTATACATTAGGCGTGTATTTATCTGACGAAGTTTCTCGTATGAGTGCTGAAAAGGATAAAGCAGATTCTATTGATAAATTAAAAACAAAACACCCAGCATTTGAACAAGCTTTAAAAGAACAAACGGATTTAATTAATAAATTCTTAAATATTAAAGGAACTAAATCGGTAGAAAGTTTCCATAAGCGTTTAGGATTAATTATGTGGAACAAGTGCGGTATGGCTCGAAACAAACAAGGTTTAACAGAAGCTATTGCTGAAATACAAGCCTTACGTAAAGAGTTTTGGAGTGATGTTCGTGTACTTGGTACAGCTAATGAGTTTAATCCAGATTTAGAAAAAGCTGGTCGCGTTGCTGATTTTATTGAGTTAGGAGAGTTAATGTGTAAAGATGCGTTAAACCGCGAAGAAAGTTGTGGTGGCCATTTCCGTGAAGAGCACCAAACAGAAGATGGTGAAGCAAAACGTGATGACGTGAACTATGCTTATGTTGCTGCTTGGGAGTATAAAGGTGTTAGCGACTGGGAATTAAACAAAGAAGAATTAAAATACGAGAATATTAAAATCGCTCAACGTTCATATAAATAATAGAAACTATGGGATCAGGACACGGACAAGAATTGAATCTGACACTTAAAGTGTGGAGACAAAAAAACACTAAAGCAGCAGGTAGCTTTGAAACACATCAATTAACAGGCATTTCAGTTGACATGTCGTTTTTAGAGATGTTTGATGTATTAAACGAAAAATTAATTTCGGAAAACAAAGAAGCCATCGCTTTTGATCATGATTGCCGCGAAGGTATTTGTGGTATGTGCTCAATGTATATTAATGGTCGTCCACACGGACCCAAACAAGGTGTAACAACTTGTCAATTACATATGCGTTCATTTAAAACTGGCGATACTATTGTAGTTGAACCTTGGAGAAGTGCTGCATTTCCTGTAATTAAAGATTTAGCAGTAGATAGAGGAGCCTTTGATAGAATTATTGCAAGTGGTGGTTATGTATCTGTAAATACAGGTAATGCTCAAGATGCAAACAATATTTTGATTCCTAAAACAGCAGCTGATGAGGCATTTGGAGCAGCAGCTTGTATTGGCTGTGGAGCTTGTGTAGCAGCTTGCAAAAATAGTTCGGCTATGTTATTCGTATCAGCCAAAGTTTCTCAATTAGCATTATTACCTCAAGGACAAGTTGAGCGTAAAGAGCGTGTTTTGAAAATGGTTGAAGCGATGGATGCTGAAGGCTTTGGTAACTGTACAAATACAGGCGCTTGCGAGGCAGAATGTCCTAAAGGAATTTCTTTAGAAAACATTGCTCGTATGAACCGTGAGTTAACAATGGCTGGATTATCTTAAGAATAAAAACACATCATTATAAAAAAAGACTTTAGAGATTTCTAAAGTCTTTTTTGTTTTTATATTATTCCACAACGAACACTAAAATTCCATTTGCGGTTAACTCTTTTGATAGTTCAGAAAACTCTGGAAAGTTTAAATCGCAATGTAAAACCTCTTCATAATAATGGTTGTTATAAAAGTAAGTGATTGTAATATAACCCACTTGAGTAACTTCTGAGTTAAAACCCATATTTGTGCGCTCATAAGAAGCCACAAATGATATTAAATTGTTTAATGGCAAATTGACAGATTTGTAATTCCTAAATAGAAACAATCCACTTTCAATTATAAATTCTGTTTTATGAAAATACAATCGTCTGTATACTTTCTCCAACAACAACCAAAAAAACAGAGCTATAGTAATGCATATGTATCCGGGCGGATACTGGTAACCATCGCCTAGCAATGAGAGTAAGCCAACTATTAAAAAAAATCCTACTGCAATAATTTTACCGCTACTTCTTAAATTAAATGTAAGAGGGTTTATGTAGGACTTTTTTAGTTCTACAGTTGATTCACTTAACAGTTTTTCTCTACAGTTTAAAACAAGTTCATCATTATCATTAAAGGTTTGATTTAACAAAATAGATGTGTGTTTATATAAATTTGGCAACGCAAGTTTTAATTCTTTAGGTGATTCAAAAAATGTTTCAACCACCACACTAAAAAATTCATTAATATTTACTCCACCATATTTACGCAAAACACTTGGCTTATGTTGTTTGAGATTTTGATAATCTTTGGTGCCACAAACTATCCATTTTGTAAAGTAATTTTTAAAAAAGTAATCTGAATCGTACCCTCTAACTCCATTAAACCTAAGAGCGTGGCCAAATTCATGCAATCCTAAATTTATTTTATCTGTTGGGTTTTTTATCCCCGCAATAAAATCAGTCCAACTCAAACACATAAACCCACCTAAGTTTGTTTCGCCTTTATGATAACGCCCTGTTTGAGGATTTTTATACTCGGCAGGATAAATTAAAATCTGTGTGAAGTACGATAAATCCCAAGTTTCTAAACCAAAGGTAAGTTGAACAGCTGCTGCGGCTATCATAACTTTTACTTCTTGAGTAACTTGAAAACCCTGACGACCAGTAAATGATTTTAATTCAATAAACTCTTCAACACGAGTAACAAAGCGAGATTGCTCAAATGCATTTAATTTATTAAAATATAAATTATACGATTTTAAAAACGATTTAATATCAATGTATTCTTTAATAATCTATAGATTAAAATTAAATAATTGCGATAGGAATATGTAAAGCAAATAGAATTAAAAGTATAGCGCCAACAATAATGCGGTACCAACCAAATCCTTTAAAACCGTGCTTATTTAAAAATCCTATAAATGATTTAATAGCTAAAAGTGCCACAACAAAAGCAACAGCATTTCCAAAAACTAAAATATTTATTTCTTCTCCACTTAAACTAATGCCATCTTTATAAAAATCAAGTAATTTTTTTGCAGTAGCAGCAAACATAGTAGGCACTGCTAAAAAAAACGAAAACTCGGCTGCTGTTTGTCTTGTTAATCCTTGCGTCATACCACCAATAATAGTAGATGCGCTTCGGCTCATACCGGGCCACATAGCTAAACACTGAAACAATCCAATTTTTAAGGCTTTTGGATAGGTCACATCTTTTTCTTCGTTAAGGTTATTGTTTTTAAACCATTTATCTACAAATAATAACACGATACCGCCAATAAATAATGCTAACGCAACACCCACTAAATTTTCTAAAGCTGCGTCAATTAAATCGCCTAACAATAAACCAAATATGGCTGCTGGAATAAACGCAACTATTAGTTTTAAATAAAAATCAATCGATTTAAAAAAGCGTTTAAAATATAATACAACCACCGATAAAATAGCTCCAAGCTGAATTGCAATGGTAAATAATTTTACAAAGGGAGTTGCCTTAATACCTAATACTGCTGTGCCAATCATCATATGGCCCGTAGATGAAATAGGTAAAAACTCCGTTAATCCTTCGATTACAGCAATAATAAAAGCTTCAAAATAAGTCATAGTAAAATTTTAAATTGAGAATACTAATTATACCTAAAAACGTTGCTTTTTAAACGTTTGAATCCTGTGCTTCTTTCGTTTTAGGACGCCACATAATAGCAACTATCACCACAATAAACCCAACTAACACTAACATCGGTGCAATGGTGATACGTTGTGTATCAAAAATAGCTGGATTAAACACTTTAGGATCTTCGCTACCACCACCAATCATTGTTAAATAACCTAATATCACAATAACAATTCCTGCGATTAATAGTTGATAGTTTTGTTTTCCGAAAGTAGTTTTCATTTGGGTATATTTTAGGTTAGCAAAGCTATAAAAAAATGTGATTTTACCACAGTTATAAACCTTTAAAATCAGCTAAAATTTCCGTTAATTTTTCGTAATATTGCTAATCTATACCAAAATACATGGCTAAAGTTGCATTAATTACAGGCGTAACAGGACAGGATGGCGCTTATTTATCGGAATTATTATTAAGTAAAGGTTATGAAGTACATGGCGTAAAGCGTCGTAGCTCATTATTCAATACGGATAGAATTGATCATTTATACCAAGATCAGCACGAGAAGAATGTACATTTTAAATTGCATTATGGCGATTTAACTGATAGTACCAATTTAATTAGAATTATACAAGAAGTAAAACCTGACGAAATATACAACTTAGCGGCTATGAGTCATGTTAAGGTTAGTTTCGATACTCCTGAATATACAGCAAATGCCGATGGTATTGGAACGTTACGTATTTTAGAAGCTATTCGTATTTTAGGTTTAGAAAAGAAAACTCGTTTTTATCAAGCTTCTACATCAGAGTTATATGGTTTGGTGCAAGAAATCCCTCAAAAAGAAACCACGCCATTTTACCCACGTAGCCCTTATGGTGTAGCAAAATTATATGCTTTTTGGATAACTAAAAATTACCGCGAAGCATACGGAATGTTTGCGTGTAATGGTATTTTATTTAATCACGAAAGTCCGTTACGTGGCGAAACTTTTGTAACTCGTAAAATTACTCGTGCCGTTGCTAAAATTAGCTTAGGGTTACAAGACAAATTATTTATGGGCAACATCGACTCTGAAAGAGATTGGGGTCATGCAAAAGATTACGTTGAAGGCATGTGGCGCATGTTACAACAAGATGAACCGGATGATTTTGTATTAGCTACTGGAATTAAAATTACTGTGCGTGAATTTATAAATATGGCTTTTGCTGAAGTTGGTATTACATTGAAATGGGAAGGTAAAGAAGAAAACGAAAAAGGAATTGATGCAGCGACTGGTAAAATAATTGTTGAGATTGATCCAAAATATTACAGACCAGCTGAAGTAGAATTATTAGTCGGTGATGCAACTAAAGCAAAAACTAAAATGGGCTGGACACCAACCTATACTGTACAAGAACTTTGTAAAGAAATGGTTGCGTCTGATGTAGAAATATTTAAAAAAGATAAATATTTATTAGATGGTGGTCATAAAATTTTAAATTATAAAGAGTAATTTTTAAAACCTCCATTGGAGGTTTTTTAAAATAAGAGAACTTATTAATGGAATTAAATTCAAAAATATACATAGCAGGCCACCGTGGAATGGTTGGCAGTGCTATTATGCGTAACCTACAAAAAAAAGGGTTAAATAATATTGTAACGCGCACATCTACCGAATTAGATTTACGTAACCAACAACAAGTAACTGATTTTTTTGCAACCGAAGAACCAGAATACGTTTTTTTAGCTGCTGCAAAAGTTGGTGGCATACAAGCAAATAATGTTTATCGTGCCGATTTTATTTACGAGAACTTGATGATACAAAACAATGTTATCCATCAATCATACATTAACAATGTAAAAAAATTATTGTTTTTAGGCTCATCTTGTATTTATCCAAAACTAGCTCCACAGCCTTTAAACGAGGATAGTTTATTAACTGGATTATTAGAAGAAACCAATGAGCCTTATGCTATTGCTAAAATAGCAGGCATAAAAATGTGTGAGAGTTATAAGCGTCAATACGGTTGTAATTTCATATCCGTGATGCCAACCAATATGTATGGACCAAATGATAGTTATAACTTAAATAACTCGCACGTACTACCAGCGTTAATTCGTAAGTTTCACGATGCAAAAGAACAAAACTTAGCAAGTGTGGAGATGTGGGGAACGGGTACTCCCATGCGTGAATTTTTACACGCTGATGATTTAGGTGATGCTTGCGTTTTTTTAATGCAAACTTATAATGATGAGAAATTTGTAAACGTTGGTTCAGGAACTGATTTAACGATTAAAGATTTAGCGTTATTAATAAAAGACATCGTTGGTTACAAAGGCGACATTATACATGATTTAACTAAACCCGATGGAACACCTCGTAAATTAATGGATGTATCTTACTTACATTCGTTAGGGTGGAAACACAAAATAGAATTACCTGAAGGGATTAAACAAGTTTACGAAGACTTTAAAAATAAAGAAGGCGTTAAGGTTTGGTAATTATTTCAAAATATAAAATAAAAGATTTAGCAAGTGCTGTCAAAAAAAACAATACTGTTGTTTTTAATCAAACAGTTTTTTTATTTTTTATTCTTTCTTTTATATCACAAACAATAAAAGCACAGTTTTATAATTTACCGTCTGAGTTTTTTAGCAATACACTTTCTCAACGTCATTTAGCAACAGTAGATTCAGCAGAGCAAATACACTCGAGCGTACAGCCTTATATTCCTTTTTTTAATAAAAAATATAATTATGTTGGCGATACATTTAGAGTGTTTAAATTTATTAAAGACGATAAAGGCATCGATAAAGTTTTTTTAGATCATTTAATACACATCAAATCTAAACAAGCTGGTAAATTTGATTTTCGAATTGACCCGCTATTAAATTTAGAAAATGGTAGGGCTGAATATGACACTACTAAAACACAAAAAATATCAACGAATACGCGTGGCTTTATAGCTAGTGGAAGCATTGGAAAAGATTTTTATTTTGAAACTATGTTTTCAGAAAATCAATCTTTTTTTCCGCACTATATTCAAGATTTAAGTAATGCAACTAAAATTATTCCAGGGCAAGGTCGATATAAAGTATTTAAAACAACAGGATATGATTACGCTTTTTCATCTGGCTTTTTTTCTTATCAACCATCAAAAAATGTAAACATACAATTAGGACATGGTAAACAAAAAATCGGAAACGGTTATCGCTCATTATTATTAAGTGATAATGCATTTAACTATCCTTACGCTCGCTTTACATCACAATGGTTTAAAGGAAAATTACAATACACAAATCTGTATGCAGCATTAATGAATTTGACTACTGGTGGAGCAAAAACTCCAAAAAACACTGAATCATTATTTCAAAAAAAGGCCTTTGCTATGCAATACCTGAGTTTAAATATATCTAAGCATTTAAATGTTTCATTATATCAGGGAATGATTTGGAATGCAGCGGACAGCTCAAACAAACAACATTTAGAGTGGCAATATTTTAATCCAGTTATTTTTACAAACTTAGCGTCATATGGTTTAAATCATAAAAACAATATTTTGATTGGCGCTAACGCAAATTATAAAATAAGCAGCAAATTAAATTTATACGGACAATTTATGGCTGATGATTTAAGCAATAAAACCAGTTTAGGTAATGCCATTGGTTACCAGCTTGGATTAAATTATTACGATGCGTTTAAAGTAAAACACTTAACGCTATTAGCAGAATATAATGATGTAGCAGAAGGTTCATATAATAGTCCATTTGGAACCACCAGCAATCAAAGTTATTCGCACTATAACCAATCACTTGCCTATACTCCTGGCTACGGCAAAGAAATAGTCTTATTGGCAGATTATAAATTCAGACGCCTTTTTGTAAATGCCAAATACAACAAACAATTTATTACGTTCAATAAAGCAGATTTATACTACTTAGATTTTAGCAAAATTCAATTGGGTTATACCATTAATCCGGCATATAATTTTAATGTATCTTTGAGCTATAATACAAGAGTGCAGGATTTTTTAGGATTTAACAAATCCAACAACACAACTACATTTTATACTTTGAGCATAAAAACTAATTTATATAACACCTATTTTGATTTTTAATAACTATGGCCGTTTTAATTTTAATATTTATCACCGCATTTGCTGTTGTTTTATATAGCACACCCTCTTTAATAAAAGTGGCTGTCTTAAAAAGACTAATTGATGTACCTACAGAAGATCGAAAGGTACACAAACGTGCTGTACCAACTATTGGTGGCATCATTATTTACGCGGCAACATTATTTTCGTTTTCGTTGTGGTATAATATTGATGATTTACACGAATACGAGCAAGTGTATGAATCTATTAAAGAATTTAAAATTATAGTAGCAACTAGTTTGGTGTTGTTTTTTGTTGGTGTAAAAGACGACATTATTGGTACTTCTCCAGTAAAAAAATTATTTGCCAACATTATTGTTGGATTAATTTTAGTGTTAATGGGTGACATTAGAATAACAGGGTTGCACGGCATCTTTGGTGTAAATGAAATCCCCATGTGGGGCAGTATTTTCTTGTCGTTATTCACTTACATTGTTGTTGTAAATGCAATGAATTTAATTGATGGCATAGATGGTTTAGCTGCCGGTGTTGGTTTTATTGCTTCTACTGTGTTTGGCACTTGGTTTATTTTTGCAAATGAATTTACACTTGCTGCTTTAGCGTTTTCATTATCAGGCTCGTTACTAGGTTTTTTAATTTTTAATTTTTCGCCGGCAAAAATTTTTATGGGCGATAGCGGCTCTTTAATAATTGGGATGTTTATTTGTGTTCTCAGCATTAAATTAATTGAGTACCCTTTAACACGCTTGGATAGTTTTTGGGTACACGTTTCTAAACCCGTTTTTGTAATTGCTGCGTTAACATATCCTTTAACAGATACCTTAAGGATATTTATTATTAGAGCAGCTAAAGGTCAATCTCCTTTTGCAGCTGATAAAAATCATCTCCATCATCGTTTGTTAGATTGTGGTTACTCTCATGTAAAAACTGTTATTATTATTTATATATATAGCATTTTCACTGTAAGCGTTTCATTAATTAGCTATTTTTATAATCCAAGTTTATCATTAATTGCTGTGTTATTATGTAGCGCATTATTTATAGGCTTAGTACAAATGTTATATGTCTCAAAATTAAAAAAACGCATTCCGCAAAGTTAATTTTTTGAAATTCAATTTAAATAATCGTTTAGTTGCAAAAAGCATATTGGTATTATGTTTGAGTTTTTCGTTTAATATTAAAAGCCAAAATGATTTTCAAGCTCAAAACACATTTATTAATCCAGAGGCTAATCAAGTTATTGATCAGTGGACGATTAAACACCCTAATTTAGAATTTCATTCGTCTTTTAAGCCATATATTAGTTCAACAGTAACTAAATATGATGACACCTTAATACCCTTTTCTCATTTCGCAATAAAGGATAATTTTTTAAGTCATACGTTTAATGAAGGTCCAAATAAACGCAATCAGTTTAATTTGCAAGTGTTTCCCTTGGTTGATTTACAAATAGGTTATGATGCATTAACCTCAAAAATTGTAAATGAAACTTTTGGAGGCGTGCACACAAAATTGAACATCAATAACGATTTTACTTTTGCATTATCAGTAATTGGCGGTCAAGTTTCTTACCCTAATTTTACGGATACATTTGTGAAAACAACTGGATTAATTCCTGGACTCGGGCGCGCTTATAAAACTGGCAATAACATGTATGCGTTTTCAAACTTAACAGGTTACGCGTCATATAGTCCAAATAAAATCTTCAATTTTCAACTCGGCAAAGACAAACACTTTATTGGCGAAGGTTATCGTTCGTTATTATTATCTGATAACGCAAACAATTATCCTTATTTTAGAATGAATGCTAATGTTTGGCGCATACAGTACAACGTGTGGTACAGTTGGATGAAAGATTTTTCGCAATTTGATGGAAGCAATAAAAGTTTACAAAACAAATTTGGAGCATTTCATTATTTAAGTTTTAATGCCTTTAAAGAATTAAATATTTCTTTTTTCGAAAATGTAGTTTGGCAAGGAACTGATTCCACAAGAGCAAGAAGCTTTGATGTTAATTACTTAAATCCGATTGTATTTTATCGTCCGCAAGAATATTCTGTAGGTTCACCAGACAACTCAATGATGGGATTAAACATCTCTGGTAAACTATTTGGTTGCTTAAAACTATACACGCAATTAATGGCAGATGAGTTTTTTTTAAAAGAAATACGTGCTAAAAAAGGCTGGTGGGCAAACAAACAAGGCTGGCAATTCGGCGCTAAATACATTAATGCGTTTAATGTAAAAGGATTAACCTTACAGGCAGAATACAATGAAGTTCGCCCCTACTCTTATTCTCACGGAAGTGTGCAACAAAATTACGCGCATTATGGACAAGCTTTAGCACATCCTTTTGGTGCTAATTTTAAAGAGTACTTAGGATTTGTTAGTTATCGTGCTGATAGATGGATGATGAGTGTGCAATTATTAAATGCTGATATTGGGATGGATACGCTGACGAAAAACTTAGGGCAAAACATCTTTAAAAGTTACACAACCCGCCCTTACGAATATGGTCATCATACCACACAAGGTAATAAAACACATTTCGTACAAAGCGATATTAAATTAACTTATTATGTAATTCCGCAATTAAATTTTAGAGTTGAACTTGGTTATATCCAACGTGGTATTAGTGATCAATTGGGCAGAGAGTTTCAGTCGCCTTATATATATTTTGGTTTAAAAACCAGTATACATCAATTTTACAGAGATTATTAAAAGTAATTTTGGAAAAAGTCTTAGATAATTTTTTTCTTACCGTACCTGAGCCACATCAATCGGCATTATTATATATGCGTTCATTTTTTATTAATGAAATTGAACTCGTTGAGAACTGGAAATTTAATACGCCTTTTTATTACCATAAAAATAAATGGTTTTGTTACATCAGCTATCATACTAAAACCAAGGTAACGTATATTGGCTTTGTTAAAGGTCACAAAGTCGAGCATAAAAAATTATTAGCCGAAGGTCGCAAACAAATTAAGGTGTATTACATCCATCCCGAAAAGGATATTAATGTAAAAGAACTCACTACTATTTGTAAACTTTTAAAAAAAGAATACAAATAAAAAAGCAGTTACTAAACATAGTAACTGCTTTTAAAACAAATAATGTTATACTTTAAAAACTGATAATTTTTAAGCCTATCGTAAATGGATGTAATTGTGGGCCTTTACCATTTACAAATAATTCATTTAACACATAGGTTCCAAACACAGTAAAGTTTTTGTAGCCTATACTTGCATGCGCACTCAAACGAAACGGGTTAATATTATAGTCATCTTTTCTGATAAAACGAATGGTGTTGCCATTTTGCTCTAATACCTGGCGTGTACGCGAACCTAATTTATAGCCACCAATTACACCCATTGCAATATGAAAAGCTTTATTCGCGTTTTTACTCGTATTAAACTCCACTAATAAGGGAACATTTACATACGTAGTTTTTAATCTGTTTTTTTTGTAGCTAAATGTATTCGTTGTATCAATCACACCAAACGTATAATTTGTATCAGGATTTAATCGTGTTTTATTATCAAACTGATATTGACTCCACTCAAAACCTAAACCCGTTACTAAGTTGATATAGTTTTTATAAAGATGAATATCTTTTTCGAAATTCAACTGAAAATTTAATGACTTGCCATAATCTAAAGCCATATAGTTTTGATTTTTAGGTAAACTCGTGTTTCCATTAGATAACCAACCATTTACACCCATTGCAAAACCACCCCAGTGATGAAAATCATCATCATCCACATTTTCAGTTTTTTCATCATCATCCGAATCACTTTCTTTATCAATAATAACGAGTTTTTTCTTACCAAAACTAAAAGACGTAGAATCGTTTTTTGAATTCGATTTTTTAGCGCTCTCATCATCTATTACTTTTGCAACCGTTGATGAAATAGAAGCTTCAGCACTCACATCTTTTGGATCGCCTTTAAACTTAATAGTACTTGCGCCAGTTGCATTTGCTGTAATTTTATCCGTCACAAATACTTTTGCTAATGACGCGCCTGATGCTGTAATGACAGCTTTACTTGTATTTAATTTATACGATTTTAATGTTGATGCGCCACTAATAACTGTGTTAAGTGCTTTCGCAGTTCCCTCTAAAGTAACAACTGAAGCGCCACTTTCTGTAATATTTATATTGCCAGCATTTAATTTTAAATTAATTGTACTAGCACCAGAAATATTAATTTCTAAACTATCAGCATTAATAATATTACCTGATGTAAACTTACTAGAGCCTGTAGATAAAATACTCGTTAATTGATTATTGTTAACGTATATTTTATAAGGGTTTTTGAAACTACCATTCGTTTTAATAATTAATGCGTCACCTTCTTGTGAGGTGATAATATTAGCTAACTCGTTTTCATCAGCTTCAATTATTAACGCCAACGTATCGCTTTGTTTGTATATAACAGAAGCGGTTCCTGAAATTTCAATTTGCTTAAAGGGTTTAACCTCTCTGTTTTGTGTAGTTTGTGCTTTACTAAGTAAAACCGAACATACTAGGATTGATGATAAAAGTATAGTTTTCATAATGTGATAATTTTAGTTTTTATAAAGTCTTTCTGCAGAATTTATACATAAGACGGTCCTCACTTTAAAAAAGTTACAGCTTAACTAAAATAAATTTAAAACTTATCTATTATAATAATAAAACGTATAATCTTTAAGAACTCTAAATCCAAAAATTCCTGTTTTAAACTTATAACTAATACTGTTGCTCTTTTTTATAGCATCTGCATCAATAAATACTCTAATTCCATAACACTTATCGTATGCATTGTTTTTCAGAGTTATTAAAGAAGATGTCTGATTGTATGTCTTTGTCCTGCTACGATTAAAAACTAATTCATTATTATGAGAAAAAGAATAATTTTCAACTTCTTCATTAAAAGAAATTATAAAGTTTATAATCAATACTAAATTTATAACCAATGGAATTAAAACAAAAGATGCAAAAACCATTCGTTTTATCTTCTTATACCAACAAATAAAAAACCCAACTAAACAAATAAGAATTGTAACTATAATTAGTGTATTAGTAGGAATTACTGTTTGAAATCCAATTAAAAAAAACACGAGAGTATTTAAAAAAGTCAGCAGAATAAACTGCATAATTTCACTCTTAAAAAGATACTTAATGGCATAAATTAAATCTCTCAAATTAAGCTCAGAACGATATTCAAATACTAATTGAGTCATTGGAAAAGTAACGAATGCCAATATAAAGCAGATAACTATTACCATAGTATCAAAGAACATAAACGCAATAATCGGCGATAGAATTATTGCAAAGGTTACTAAGAACATAAAATGAATTAATATACAAGATAGATGATTACCCAATCTATCTTTCTCAGATATTACTTCTATTGGTTCCTTAATAATGCCAAATAATCTTGGCCTTTTTCTAGGCATATTAAATCTTCTCCAAACAAGCTTTAATCGCATCAAAGCTTGGTAAATCCGTTACTTTATCGCAAATTTCAGCATATTGTAGGATGCCATCTTTGTCAATTACAAAAGCCGAACGCTTAGATACACCTTTCATTCCAAACACAAATTCTTCAATCAGTGAATCGTATTTTATGCAAACTTCTTTATTAAAATCTGATAATAAATCAAACTGATAATTTTGTTCTTTTTTAAACGCACCTAAGGTAAATAATGAATCTACTGAAACGCCTACTACACTGGCATTTAATGATGAATAAATATTGTAATTATCTCTAATAGAACATAATTCTGTAGTACAAGTGCCTGTAAATGCTTGTGGAAAAAACAAAATCACTAAATTTTTTCCTTTAAAGTCTGCTAAAGCAACTTCTTTTTTTTCGGTGTTAAATAATTTAAAATCTGGTGCTGCTTGTCCTATTGTAAATGCCATAATAAAGTTGGTTAGTTGTTATTAATTTTTAGTTAAACTTTGTTCAAATTAACTGATTAAAACAAAGTAAATGATAATTTTGTACAAAACTTTATTAACCTTTAAAAATTATATAAAATGGCATTAGTAGGAAAAAAAGCGCCGTTGTTTAAGGCAGCAGCAGTAATAAATGGCGAAGAAATTATTGAAGATTTTTCGTTAGAACAATTCATTGGTAAAAAACACGTTATCTTTTTCTTTTACCCAAAAGATTTCACGTTTGTTTGTCCAACAGAATTACACGCATTTCAAGAAAAATTAGCTGAGTTTAAATCTCGTGGATGCGAGGTTGTTGCTTGTAGCACTGACACAGAACAAAGTCACTGGGGTTGGTTACAAATGGATAAAAAAGCCGGTGGTATCAAAGGAATTACTTATCCGTTAGTTGCTGATACCACAAAAATAATTTCCCTGAATTTCGGAACGCTGTTCGGAGATTATGATGTAAACGATGCAGGTGAGTTAGTAGCAACCGGACCAATGATTGCTTACCGAGGTTTATACCTCATTGATAAAAA
>JAYSTR010000051.1:0-5210 GCA_043719555.1 Bacteroidota bacterium
GCCATCAAATGGAGGACCGAATTGTTGGCCACCACCTTGTGTGCCAATTGATAATGGAATGCTTTTTTTAGCACTTGCTGGAACAGGATTGGTGTTTTACAAATTGTATTCAATGAATAAAGACAAAAAAACTGCATAATTTCAATTAAAAGGTCTGATTATCAGACCTTTTTTTTATAGCTATAATTTGCAAATTTTAACATCCACTATTTTATCTTTTGTACATTGGCATAAGATTTGGAATTATATATAAAAAATCATAAAGTGAAAACTATAAAATATATTACAGGTATAACTTTTACAATTTCATGTGTTGTAGCATTAACATCTGCCGGAAAATTTTTCTCAAAAAAAGAAAAACTAGAGCAAGAAATCAATTCTGGACAATTAGCCACAAAAGATTTAACACCTCAACAAATTGATGCTTTTAAAGCTGGTGAAATTTTATCATACAGATTGCATTATGGCTTTATGGATGCTGGTGTTGCTGTTTTGGAAGTAAAACCGGAGGAATTAACTGTTTCTGGAAGAAAAGTATTGCACGTTGTTGCTAATGGTTACTCTAAAGGTTCATTTGATTGGTTTTTTAAAGTACGCGATCGATACGAAACATTTATTGATAAAGATGCCCTATTGCCATGGATGTTTGTTCGTCGGGTAAACGAAGGTGGTTACATCATTAATCAAGATTATACATTTAATCACTACACCAATAAAGTTGATGTTGGTGCTGGCGAAAAAATTGACGTACCGAATGGCACACAAGATATGATTTCTGCATTTTATGCGGCACGTAACTTGGATTTATCTAATGCAAAAGAAGGTGATATTTTCACCATTAATAGTATCGTTGATAAAGAAATTTGGCCACTTAAAATTAGATTTGTGGGTAGAGAAACCATTAGCTGCGATATTGGCAAATTCAAATGTGTGAAATTTAGACCAATTGTACAAAAAGGTAGAATTTTTAAACGCGAAGATGATTTAAACGTTTGGATTACCGATGATAAAAATCACGTGCCGTTGCGTGCTCAAGCAAAATTATTAATTGGTTCCATCAAATTAGATATTGTTAGTGCTGAAAATTTAGCTAACTCTTCATCGAAAATAAATTAATTTTTATTTTTCCTGAAAAAAATTCTTCTCATATCTGACACTCACAACTTTTTTGAAGACAAGTTAAAACCTCACATTAATGAAGCTGATGAAGTGTGGCATGCTGGCGACATTGGCACCATCGACTTAATCAATAAATTAAAAAAATTAAAGCCATTTAAAGCTGTGTATGGCAATGCCGATGGGCAAGATGTTAGAATTGAATTCCCGAAAAATTTAGTTTTTAATTGCGAAGAGGTAAAAGTTTATATGACTCACATTTGTGGTCAGCCATCCAATTATTTAAAAGAAGTAAAAGCAATTTTGCAAACTGAAAAGCCGAAATTATTTATCTGTGGTCATTCACATATTTTAAAAGTAATGTATCAGCAACAATTTGAAGTATTACATATGAATCCTGGAGCATGCGGCGTACAAGGCTTTCATACAATAAAAACAGCTTTGCGCTTTACAATTGATAAAACTGAAATAAAAGATTTAGCAGTTATCGAGTTCGGTAAACGTGCTTAATTTAATCGTTTGAGAATTTATTTTCCAATAACTCTTCCTTAATCTTAATTCCAAACGAATAAGCAAACGTAACTAATATAGCACGCGTGTCAATTTTAAAATCTCTAACATAAGTAAAATCAGATGAATAAGCGCGTACTCCTTTTTTCTGTGTATTAAAAACATCTGTTAATACTATTCCTAAAGCAGCTTTATTTTTAAATATTTTTTGCTGAAATCCTGCATCAACATTATAAATAGGAACACTTTTACCTTGCGGTGTAGCTGTTGGCGAATTATAATTACCAATTAATTGCAACTTACTGCCTTTCCATAAACTAAAATTATTAATTAGTTTTCCATACCAACTCACTACTTCGTTTGAAATATCTGCGCTAACATTACTTCCATCAATGTGATGTTGAAAGATAGACGCACTTGCATTAAAATTCCAAAAAGATGTTGGAAAAAAAGATGCCATCACTTCTGTACCATACGTTGTAGAGTTGCCAAAATTTGTAGGTAAGGTTAATGCCACGCCATTTGGTTCGATTAAAATATACTGACGTATGATATTTGTTGCATAACGATAAAACGCATTTACTGTAAATGAACTTTGCTTAAACTCTTTATTATAACCTAATTCAAATGCATTAATTAATTCTGGTTTTAAATTGGGATTTCCTGAGTGAGGATTTAAAGAATCTGTTATATCTACAAATGGATTTAATTGTCCTAAACCTGGTCTATTAATTCTTCGATTAAAACTTAGCTTTAAGAAATCATCAGTGTTTAAATAATAAGCCAGATTTGCCGTTGGGAAAAAATTAAAATAATTTCTATTGAATGCAACATTTTGACTTTGAACTTTACCATTGTTATAAACCTGCTCTGCTCTTAAACCAATTTCGTATTTCCATTTAACAGAATCTTTTTTTCCAACATAACTTTTGAATTGCAAATAACCAGCGTGAACTTGCTCTTGAAAATTAAATATAGAACTAGATTTTGTATTAACTACATATTCATTATTTTGATACAATTTATTTTTAAAATCAGCGTCTGTAAATCTAAGAATTGTTTTATAACCAGTTTCTAATGTTCCTTTTTTAGCCATAGGATGTGCGTAATCAATTTTAAAATTACTTACACTAGAAGCCTGACTATTTGCAGTTTGCTGCAAATACGGAGAGCCTGTAAAACTACCATCTTTTAACAATGATTGTGTTGTAATCGAAGTTTTTTCTGTTTCAATATTAGGGGACGTTGAAACATTTAGAGAAAATTTTTGTCGCTCATCTTCAAACTTTTTATTGTAACCAAAAGCGAACTCAAGCGCCTTTTCTTTACCTAGTTCATCAGAATACCGTGAATTTTTAGCATTAAATGTATCTGTTTGTGTTTCTATTAATGTGACTAAGGTTTCATTATTATGCTGATCTTCGATATTGCCTATAACTTCAAAACTAAAACTATTACTTTTATTAGGATTATAATCTAAATTAAACTTTAAGTTATGCGTAACTTCATTTCGATTATCAAAACGTGATTGGCTATTTTTATAATTTAAAGGAATAAAATAATTTGTACGAGTTGCTGTTGCATTTCTCGTTCGTGCTGCAAAACGATTATCATAACCTAAACCTACGTTCCATTTCCCAGCTTGATGGTTAATAGCAAACGAACTGTTAAATCTTCCTTTTGCACCATATCCTGATCCGATTGCGACCGAACCATTTGTTCCTTTATTGGTGTTTTTTTTGAGAGTAATATTTATAATTCCACCTTCGGCATCTGCATCATATTGCGCTCCAGGATTATTAATAATTTCAATACTTTCTATACTACTTGCTGGAATTCTATCCGTAGAACTAATACCTGAGTTTCGTCCGTTAATTAAAATTAATGGACTTTTTCCACGTATAGTTATTCCGCCTTCAGCATCAACTACAACTGTAGGTGTATTGCGTAACAAATCGGTTGCAGTACCTCCAATTTGAGCAATATTATCAGACGCTTTAACAATAAAACCCTGCTCAGTTTTCTTGATTAAATCTCTATGTGACACAATATTTACCGATTCTAATAATTTACTATTTGATACTAGCTCAATGTTCTGTAAATTAATTTGTTGATGTATACTGTCAATTAAAAAAACAGTATTGACTGTTTCGTATCCAATTAACTGAATTTTTAATTTATAATTCTGAAATGGCAATCCAATAAACGCAAAACCACCTATGCTATCCGTTGTGGTAGTTTTAATAGCTTTTGTTGTATCAGTTGTGTTTGTAATTGAAACCGTAGCAAACTCAACTGGTTTATTTTTTTCTAAAATAATTCCTTTTACGATACTATTGCTTTGTGAAAAAAAATTGAAGAAAAAAAACAAGAGGAAAAGTAATAAGCTTATTTTTTTTGAAACAGTTTTCCTAATTATTATTTGCATAGCGATAAATATCAAAATTATTTTTTGAGTAAAGCTATAACCCAATTCTTTACAAAATCTAAGTTTCATGAAAATAATGCCTATGAAAGTCAAGACGGTTGACAACAATATAAAAATGCTTCTCAAATTACGTTTATAAAAGCATTGGTTTGAATATAATTGTTTACGCTTTCTTACAAGGTTTTTGCCTCTAACGACATAGAATATATTCCGTTCTGATCTTTTTTAAATCCTAATTTCTTAAAATATTTATCGCTTATCAAATTATTCCCATCTGCTTTAACCATTGTAAATCCAGCATCAATAAAATTTTTCCTTAAATTGTAATACACATATTTTCCATTTTTAAAGTCACGATACTCAGGAATAACATAATCCAAACCAATAGTAAGCACTTTATCAGATTCCGAACGTGCAAGAAACAATCCAACAATAGACATGTTTCTTAAAACAAAAAAACTAACCGAATTCATATCAGGATTATATAAAAAGCCTGGGCAAATTTTCTGAATCTCATCATTATGAAACGTTACAAATCTTGAAAGATATTCACTTTCTGATTTTATTTGCAATGTTTCAAATACTTCTTTTTTTGAATATATCGTGTATAAGTAATATATATCAACCAAAACAATCATTCCATTAAGTATGCAAACTGGAATGGCGTGAATAAAAAAACCATATGTACTAAACATGATTGCACCAACAAGGTTAATCCATCTAAACTTAACAATGGAACTCATTGTCATTGATATCATAATAATTACCGATGCAACATATCCTATCCATTGTAAAAAATCAAATGCCATAAAATTATTTTTGTTGAAGTGCGTAAAAGTTAATTTCTATCTATAAATATTAGAATTTGAATTTTAAAGAATCCTAAATCAAAAAAGGTTTCAAACTAATAAGCTTGAAACCTTTTTTGTTGTGGGAGATACAGGGTTCGAACCTGTGACCCCCTGCTTGTAAGGCAGGTGCTCTGAACCAGCTGAGCTAATCTCCCAAATTTGGAGTGCAAATATAGAAGTTATTTTTTAATCTGCAAATATTAATTTACTTTTTTTGAAAAATTCTAGAATTATTGTTTCAATACTTTTCCAATTTTAATGTTTTCCCCGTTTTTATTGATTTTATAAAAGTAAATACCGTTTGT
>JAYSTR010000052.1:0-5201 GCA_043719555.1 Bacteroidota bacterium
TGCTTTGAAGCGTTAAAAGTTTCTGAATAATTATTATACAAATTAAAGTATCCCTCTCAGAATTGAGAGGGATTTTTTTATGGCATTAAATTTAAAAACACTAACAACACGCTCACTAACAGCAATAGTATTTGTTGCTGTTTTACTATCGTGTATTTGTTATAATTATGTGTCGTTTACAGCCTTGTTTTTTATTGTTTCCTTATGGGGTTTAGTTGAGTTTTATCAAATAGCTGAAAAATTGGGAGCTAAGCCATACAAAGCCATAGGATTAATTACTGGCGCTCTATTATTTAGTTTCACAATCGTTCAAAATTCAAATTTGAGCTTGTTTTTTTCTAGCGAAGTAGTATTAATCGGTGGAGTTTTAAGCATGTTTTTAATATTTTTAGTCGCGTTATTCGACTCAAAGGAAAATACCGTTTTAAATATTGCCTATACCATTATGGGTGTAATTTATGCCGTATTACCTTTTGTGTTTTTAGTATCGATTGCTTGTATTGATAAAGCCTATACGTTCAACAATCCATCAGTTAATCGGTTAGATAATATGGCGCCGTACAATTATCATTATGTTTTAGGTATTATTTTATTAATATGGGCTAGCGATTCGTTTGCTTATTTTGTTGGGAGTTTAATAGGTAAACATAAAATGTACGAGCGAATATCTCCTGGTAAAACTTGGGAAGGCACTATAGGTTCGGCTATTTTAAATGTAGGTTGTGCTTATGTAATATCTTTGTGGTTTAAGGAGTTAGCATTCATTCATTGGATAGTTATTTCTATCATTGTAAGCGTATTTGGTACAACGGGCGATTTAATAGAATCGATGCTAAAACGTCAAGCTGGTATTAAAGATTCAGGTAAAATTATGCCTGGACACGGCGGTATTTTAGATCGTTTTGATAGCCTAATTTTTGTTTCCCCTTTTGTATTTGGATACTTATTAATAATTCATGCATTTTATTAAAAGATTACAGTTCAAAACTCCCCATTTATTAGACAAAATCATGCCATTCAATAATAAATTTTACTACTTTTGTTCCCCTAACTAATCAAATTAAAAACTAATTAATATGTCAACACAAACTGCCAATGCACCAGCTCACGAAAGTATGTTCGATGCTGTACTAGCTCGTTTAGATGTAGCTGCTAAGTTAATGAACATGTCTGAGGACGTTGCAACTATACTTCGTAATCCTATTAAACAAGTTAAAGTAAGTTTACCTGTAATGATGGATAACGGAAAAATTCAAGTATTTGAAGGTTACCGTGTCGTGCACTCAACTGTATTAGGACCATCAAAAGGTGGTATCCGTTATGCAATGGATGTTAATCAGGATGAAGTAATGGCTTTAGCAGCTTGGATGAGTTTTAAATGCGCAGTAGCAAATTTACCTTATGGTGGTGCTAAAGGTGGTATTAAATGCGATCCTCGCTCTATGAGTGTTGGTGAATTAGAGCGTATGACTCGTGCTTATGCATCATCGATGAAGGATGTATTTGGTGTAAATAAAGATATTCCAGCTCCAGATATGGGAACAAGCGGAAGAGAAATGGCTTGGATATTAGATGAATTTAATAAAGTAACTGGAGAAGATAGCCCAGGTGTAATTACAGGTAAGCCAATTGTTATTGGTGGTTCATTAGGTCGCGATGCAGCAACTGGTCGTGGTGTAATGATTAATACTTTAGCAGCTTTAAAAAAAATGGGGTTAAATCCTAAAGAAGTTACTGCAGCTGTTCAAGGTTTTGGTAATGTAGGATCTCACGCAGCTCGTTTATTAGCTGAGCAAGGAATTAAAATTGTAGCAATTGGTGATCATACTGCAACTTTTTATAATGCTAATGGTATTGATATTCCTGCGGCTTTAGATTTCGTTGCTAAAAATAACCGTGTGCTAAAAGGTTTTACTGGCGCAACCGAAATTAAACATGATGAAATTATCACTTGTAAATGTGATGTATTAGTTCCCGCAGCGTTACAAAATGTAATTACTGAAGAATTAGCAGCAAAAATTCAAGCAAAATTAATCGTTGAAGGTGCAAATGGACCAACAATGCCAGAAGCTGATCACGTGTTAAATGCAAAAAATATTATCGTTGTTCCAGATATTTTAGCCAATTCAGGTGGCGTTACTGTTTCTTATTTTGAGTGGGTTCAAAATAAAGCAGGTTACTACTGGAGCGAAAATGAAGTAAATACTAAGCATGATGAAAAAATGGAAATTGCATTTGCCAATGTATGGGATAATGCAACAAAATTTAAAACATCGATGCGTATTGCAGCTTATATATCAGCATTGCAAAAAATTGAACAAGGTGTTATTTTAAAAGGTAACTACTAAATAGTAATAATAATTTTTAAAAGCGCTATGATTATTTCGTAGCGCTTTTTTTGTTTATTAAATCTCAGTAGACATGAATCCAGTAGCATTTTTAGTTATATTTGGTTTTACTAAATTATGTTTTTTATAAAAAAAATTGTTTTATTTTTATTTTGTATTACTTGCATCTTATTGCAAAATAATGCTGTTGCTCAAAATTATAATTTCAAGAATTATAATACAGAACAGGGCTTAGCGCAATCCCAAGTTACAAGCATCTTTCAGGATAGTGATGGTAATATGTGGTTTGGCACTAATAGCGGAGGCGTTAGCAAGTTTAATGGAAGCAAGTTTTATAATTATAATGCCAATAATGGCTTATTAAGCAATTTTGTTTTTTCAGTTTCCGAAAATAAATCAAAAGAAATTATTTTTGGGACAGATAAAGGTGTTTCGGTTTTAAAAGGCAATAAGTTCACCAATTACAATCAGCTTGATAATAAATTATTACCACAAATATTTAGTACACTCAACGAAAACGATCATATTTGGATAGGAACAGAAAAGGGCGTTTATCAATTTGTAAATAAAAAAATTAAAAAATTTGTTGGAAATGAAATACTAGATAATTCAACAGTAATGTCGATTATAATTGATAATCAAAAACAAATTTGGTTTGCAACTACTCAAAATGGTGTTATTTGTTTTAATCCATCTACGAAACAATTTACTAGTTTTAATAAAACAACAAAGTTATGTGATAATTATGTGTTTTCGTTAGCGCAAGATGCAGATGGGAAAATGTTAATTGGTACTACGGGTGGTTTAAATACGATTGATTCACATAATAAAGTTGACAGTATAAGCTATATTAAAAATCAATACAATATAGGTTTTAGAAGTTTAAGATCTAACACACACACGGGTAATTGGTATGGTACATCGGAGCAAGGCCTTTTTCGATATGAAAATAAAGTATTAACAAATTATAATTCAGAAAATGGATTAACGAATAATACTATTTTATCGTTATTTGAAGATCAAGAAAAAAATATTTGGATTGGTACAGATGGCGAAGGTGTTTTTAAATATTCAGGCGATCGATTTGTATCATACTCAACAAAAAATGGATTAGAAGAAAATTACATTAATTCAGTTGCTGTTGATAAAGAAGGTAATTATTTTTTGGGTTTACGTTTTAAAGGAATTACAAAAATAGCAGGTAAAATAAATAATCATTATGTAGCCGATTTTGCAACTAAAAATTCCTTACCCGATAATAATGTGAATACTATTTTAACAGCCAACGATGGAAAATTGTATATGGGAACACAAGAGGGTTTGTGTGTGTTTGAAAACGATAATTTTAAACAAATAGAAGCATCTCATTTTAAAGGCCAATATATTTTGTCATTATATGAAGATTCAAAAAAGAATATTTGGATAGGAACCGCTAATGGTGCTTTTGTAATAAAGGATAATGTTATTAACGAAGTAACAGAACTTAATAAACAAAAAAAAGGAGATGTACCCTTAACTATTTATAATTTTATTGAAGATAAAAATGAACAATTATTTATTTCTACAACAGAAGGATTGTTTACACTCCGTTCCAATATGGTTGTTAGAGTAACTGATATTAAATCATTAGTACTCAACTCTGTTAAAGATTTTAAAAACAACTTATGGTTCGGTACCGAAGAAGGATTATATTTTTATAATTATGATGAATTTGTAAAGTTTTCGCAAACAAACAACGCACTAGCCAGCACCATTAATTTATTGCAAACCGATAACTACCGTAGATTGATAGTAGGTACTAATACAGGTTTAGAGGCCATGAACTTAAATGATTATTATAATAATAAAATCTCGATAAAGCATTTTAGCAAAGAGGATGGTTTAATTGGATTGGAATCTAATTTTAATGCGAGTTGTAAAGATAGATTAGGAAGAATTTTAATAGGAACTACAAATGGATTAGAAATTTATGATCCTAGACTTGATACAAAAAATAATATTGAATCTAAAACAAAAATTACAGATGCTAAATTGTTTTTTGGACAAGAAAATATTTTTAAATACAGCGTAAATAAAGACTCTTCATTAATTTTACCAGAACAATTAAAACTACCATTTAATAAAAATCACATTACCTTTCATTACACTGGAGTAAGTTTAACGGCGCCCGAAAAAGTATTTTATAAATATAAACTCGAAGGGTTGGATGAAGATTGGTCGCCTGAAACGAATAAAACAGAAGCTACTTATTCATCGTTACAACCAGGCACCTATAAGTTTTTAGTTAAATCATGTAATAATGATGGGTTATGGAATAAAGAGGCTGTAGCCTATGAGTTTGAAGTATTAGCGCCTTGGTATAAAACTTGGTGGTTTTATACACTTTGTGTCATTGTTTTAATTGGTGCAATTAGCTTATATAATTACTACAATACCAAAAAATTAATAGCAGATAAACAAAAATTAGAACAGGTTGTAAATATCAGAACCAGTGAATTACGTTTTGAAAAAGAAAAAGTTGAAATCATTAATAAAGAAGTGATTGAACAAAAATCGATCATCGAACATAAAAATGTGGAGATGATGGATAGTATCAAATATGCTAAAAACATTCAGGAAGCCTTGTTGCCAAATTTAAATGAGGTAAATCATTTATTCGAAAATAATTTTATTCTTTATATGCCAAAGGATATAGTAAGCGGTGATTTTTATTGGTTTGCAAAGCAAGGCGATACAAGCTACATTGCGTCTGTTGATTGTACAGGACATGGTGTGCCTGGAGCATTTATGAGTATTGTAGGTAATACCTTATTGAATGAAATCGTTAATAATAAAAAAATACAAGCTCCAGGA
>JAYSTR010000053.1:0-13554 GCA_043719555.1 Bacteroidota bacterium
CAAGGAACACCACAAACTATGCAACACAACCCACATTACCATAACGTGGTTGATGATGTAATGAGTTATTTTACTAATAAAATTAGTGTTTGCGAGCATTTAAGTTTTGATAAATTAATATTGGATGTGGGTTTTGGTTTTGGAAAAAGTACCGAGCACAATTATCAATTATTAGCTGGTTTACAAAAGTTTGCAAAGCTTGGGTATCCTGTTTTAGCGGGCTTGTCGCGTAAATCCATGATAAATAAAGTTATTCATACATCGCCTGTAACGGCATTAAATGGTACAAGTGTATTAAATACCATTGCGTTACAAAATGGCGCTAAATTGTTACGTGTACACGATGTAAAAGAAGCCAAACAAGCCATTGATTTGTGTGAGTATTATCAGTCTCATTGCGAATAAAGGAATTTTAACTTTTCAACTAATTTTCAACAGTATAGTAATACATTGCAAAAAATGTAAATATTTGTTGTGAACTTAAAATAACCACATTATGTCGGAAGAAAGAGAAAGAACAGAAAGAGAAGATTTATTTTCTAAAGCAGTTAAAGCGGGTAAACGCACATATTTTTTTGATTTTAAATCAACTCGTGGAAACGATTATTATTTAACCATTACCGAAAGCAAAAAACGTTTTGGTGATGATGGTAAATTTACGTACGAAAAACATAAAATATTTTTGTATAAAGAAGATTTCGAAAAGTTTATGGAAGGCTTAAACGAATCGATAGATATTATTAAAGAAAACTCAGGACCAATTGTAGAGCGCCAAGCATACACTGGGAATGATGATGTTAACTTTGACGATTTAGGAAAGTAACATTTTAATAAAAATTAAATAAAAAAAGACTGTTGTTATACACAACGGTCTTTTTTTTATTTGAAATGTAATCTGAACGGAACTGATGTATTTACGACATCTCGACTACGCTCGATGTGACAAAATAACTAAGAATAATCTATAATAGAAATATAGTCTTTTTAAGAAAAAAAACTATTCCCCTAGTTCTAACGCTTTAATATCTCCAATAGCGTTACCGGCAATACCTTTTACTGAACCGTAAAAATTAGTGGTATTTAACAATACTTTTTCTAATTGTTTTTCGCGCTCTTTCCATATTTTTTGCATGGCATTTTTTTCCTTTTGTATGCCTTCTTGCAACTCTGTAAAACCTTCTACGATGGCTTCTATTTGTTGTCTGAACTCAACTCCCGTTAAATAGGCGTAAAGCATACTCATTTTATCACCTTTGTTTTCTTGGCTTGCTTGCGCTGCATAAATTTTAATTAAACTATCGCGCAATACAAAAGAGAGTGATTTTATTTCATGAAAATTACAAATCCAAACACCATCCTTCATTCCAAATCGTTCCATATCTTTTGGCATGGTATCGGTAACAATTACGGCTATGTCGGCTTGCGATGAGCGCATATCGTGTTTTAGTTTATCAATCCAATCGCCACCAAAAGCCTTGGTGTTTTTACTTTCGTAAATAATTTTACCACACACTTGTCCTAAAGCGTTACGCACAGTTTGTATAGCATCTGCTCCCTTCACGCCTTTTCCAACTTCATCAATGGAATCAAACGGAAAAGTACTACGTAATAAATCCTCCAAAGCTAATTCTTGCACTTCGCCCTGTAATTGCATAGAGCCTTGGCCTTGCTTACGAACCATTTCTTCGGTTAATTTCTTTTGATCTTCGAGTTGCTTTTTTAATTCTAATAATTGCAATTGATGATCTTTTTCTTTAATCGAATTTTTTTCTAATTCTTGCTTGCGTATTTGTTCGGAAAATAATTCTCTTTCAACTTGTAATTTTTTTTGAATGTTGAGCTCAAATTCTTCTTCTTTTGTTTTTAATTCTTTTTCTTTTAAAATAAATTCTAATTCTTTTTTCTGGCTATCTTTTAGCTTTTGCTCGTTATCACTTAATTGTTTATTAAGCATATCCATTTGTAATTGCATTTCGCCAGCGGCCTTTTTAATGGCTTCTTGCTCCAAAATTTGTTTCTGAAGTTTTACTTTATCTGCAATAATAGCATCCTGATTTTCTTGTTGTTTTTTTAATTCTTCTACTTGAAGTTTTAAGGTGTTTTCTTTTTCTAAAATAGCTTTTTGATCGTTGTTGAAACGCTCTAAATAACGTGTTTTAATTTTCGATTCAATTTCAGAAGAAATAGCATCACCTAACTGAAACTCATGTTTACAATTAGGACATTTTACAGAGGCATTGGTATTCATTAAATAGGAGTGTTAAGTTGTTGATATAATACTTGCATACCATCTACAGCCGTAGATTTGATGATTGACAAGTTTTTGATATAATCTAAATTAAAATCGTTGGGATCTATTAAATATTTTTTTGCCGTAGCATTTACGTGGTTTATTAAACTAGCCGCAGGATACACATGTAATGAGGTGCCAATGGTTATAAATATATCGGCCGTTTCTGTAATCGCAATGGCGTTATCCATTTCTGGTACCAGCTCACCAAACCAAACAATGTGCGGACGAAGTTGCGAACCTAATGGGCAAGTATCACCCAATTTTAATTCCCAAGTAGGTAGTGGGTAAATTAATTGAGGATTAAGTGTACTGCGGCTTTTCATAATTTCTCCATGTAAATGAACCACTCTCTCACTACCGGCACGTTCATGCAAATCATCAATGTTTTGCGTGATTACGTGTACTTCAAATTCCTTTTGTAAATCAGCTACTAGTTGATGCGCTTTGTTTGGGTTTGCTTCGGCAACTTGTTTGCGGCGTTGATTATAAAATTCTAAAACCATTTGTGGATTTCTTATCCAGGCTTCTGGAGTTGCCACATCTTCAATTTTGTGTTCTTCCCAAAGCCCACCGCTATCTCTAAAGGTTTTTATGCCACTTTCGGCGCTCATTCCAGCACCACTAAAAACTACTATTTTTTTTTTAGCCATAAGAGGTAAATAAACTTTAAACAATATACAAACAAGTGTGTTTATTTAGTTTGCTTGTACTAAATTTACACAAAAAAAAACTACTATGAAATTTTTTATTGATACAGCAAATTTAGCACAAATAAAAGAAGCACAAGATTTAGGCGTATTAGATGGCGTTACAACGAATCCATCATTAATGGCTAAAGAAGGCATTAAAGGACAAGATAATATTTTAAAACATTACGTTGATATTTGTAATATTACAACAGGCGATGTAAGTGCAGAAGTTATAGCTACTGATTTTGACGGTATGGTGCGCGAAGGCGAAATGTTAGCTGATTTACACCCTCGTATCGTGGTTAAAATCCCTATGATTAAAGAAGGTATTAAAGCTATTAAATATTTTAGTGATAAAGGCATTAAAACAAATTGCACCTTGGTATTTTCGGCTGGACAAGCATTATTAGCGGCAAAAGCTGGTGCAACTTATGTTTCTCCGTTTGTTGGTCGTTTAGATGATATTAGCCAAGATGGTATGGAATTAATAGCTGACATCCGTGTAATTTTTGATAATTATAACTACGATACTCAGATTTTAGCAGCATCGGTTCGTCATCCATTACACATTATACAATGTGCTAAATTAGGTTCAGATGTAATTACAGCTCCATTAAGCGCTATTACAGCCTTATTAAACCACCCATTAACAGATAAAGGTTTAGCACAATTTTTAGCTGATGCTAAAAAATAATTAATTAAAAGTATGTACTCTGCAAAAAAAGGTTTTTATTTAAAACCTTTTTTTGTTTTTATAATAATCTCTGATGAAAATTCTTTATACCTACGTTAAGCAATACAAGTCGCTCTTTTTTTTAGCATTGTTATTGGCGGCTATTAATCAATGCTTTTCGTTATGCGATTCCATTATTACTGGTAAGTTGTTAAATAAATGCGGTGTTGAGTTAAAAAGTTTTAATGGCGATTACCAAAGTTTTTTAAAAGTATTGCTTGGCTTTTTAGGATTATCAGTAGGTGCAGCTATGATTAGTCGTATAGCAAAAAACTTTCAGGATTATTTTACTAATATTATTATACAACGCACTGGTGCGCAAATGTATACAGATGGGATTAAAAAAGCCTTAGAATTACCGTATCACGATTTTGAAGATCAACGAAGTGGTGAAACCTTAGGGAAGTTGCAAAAAGTGAAAATTGATTGCGAAAAGTTTATTACGCTTTTTATTTCTATGTTTTTTCAATCGATCATCGGAATTATTTTTGTGGTTGCTTATGCTGTTAACATACATTGGTTATTAGGCCCCATATTTTTAGCAACGGTTCCTGTTATTGCTTTTATAAGTTCTGTACTAGGAAAAAAAATAAAAATTGTTTCTAAAAGAATTGTTGGAGAAACTACTGCACTGGCAGGAGCTACAACCGAATCGTTGCGAAATATTGAGCTTGTAAAAAGTTTAGGGTTAACCGATCAGGAAGTAAAACGTTTAAATTCTACAACCATCAAAATTTTGGGATTAGAGTTAAAAAAAGTGCGTTTCATTCGTAGTTTAAGTTTTGTGCAGGGCACTGTTGTACATTTAATGCGCACGAGTTTAGTATTTGCGTTGTATTTATTTGTGTTTAGAGAAATTATTAAACCAGGTGATTTAATTACACTAATGTTTTTCTCTTTCTTTATTTTTAACCCTTTACAAGAGTTAGGGAATGTAATAGCGGTGTATAATGAAACGCAGGTATCAATGGAGAATTTTAGTAAACTTATTAATTCTAAAAGCGAAGATAAACCTGCAAACCCAAATACAATAGGCATTATTAAGAGCTTACGGTTTGATAATATTACCTTTAAACATCAATCGGCTAATACGCATGCGGTAGATAATATATCATTTGCGGCTAATGCTGGCGAAACAATTGCCTTTGTAGGCCCATCAGGAAGCGGTAAAACAACCTTAGTTAAATTATTAGTTGGCTTATATAAGCCTAATGATGGTACTATTTTTTACAATAATCAAAATGCCAACGAAATAGATTTAGATGAGTTACGTCAGCAATTAGGCTTTGTAACGCAAGATCCACAATTGTTTTCTGGTACAATAAAAGATAATTTATTATTTGTTAAGCCAACCGCAACCGACGAAGAAATAAATGATGTGTTGCAGAAAGCAGCTTGTCAAAATTTATTAAAACGTGCCGAAAATGGTATTTACTCAACCATTGGCGAAGGTGGAATTAAAGTTTCGGGTGGTGAAAAGCAACGTTTATCAATTGCTCGTTCGTTACTTCGTAAGCCTAATTTATTAATATTTGATGAGGCAACTTCAGCCTTAGATTCATTAACCGAAGAAGAAATCACACAAACCATACGTGCCATTTCATCAAAGCAAGATCAAATTACGGTTTTAATTGCACATCGTTTATCTACAATTATGCATGCCGATAAAATATTTGTGTTAGAGCAAGGTCAAATTATTGAGCAAGGCAAGCATCAGGATTTATTAAACGAAAAAGGCTTGTATTATGCAATGTGGCGTCAACAAATTGGCGAACGTAAAATCTAATTTTTTATACGATGCATTTTAATTTAAATTTTCAACCAAAAGTTTCGATTAATAAAATTAATTACGAAAGTAAGGTGTTATGTATTGGCTCGTGCTTTACCGAAAACATTGGTGCTAAATTAAATCAACATAAATTTAATGTAAGCGTTAATCCTTTTGGCATCGTATTTAATCCTTTGAGTATTATTAATAGCATACACACTATTTTAGATAAAACGTATTATTCAGAATCGTCGTTTATAAAAAGTAATGATTCATTTACATCTTACGATATTCATTCGTCCTTAAATAATACATCATCCCAGGAATTACAATTTCATCTGAATGGTATTATTGATGAATGGCATCACAAATTAAGCGAAGCCGATTATTTATGCCTCACATTTGGTTCAGGATATTATTACAAATTACTTCAAACAAATAATGTTGTTGCTAATTGTCATAAACAGCCAAATACATTATTTAGCAAGCATTTAATTGATTTTAATGAAGCCAATGAACAATTTAATTTATTGATAACGAAGCTCAAGCAATTTAATCCTAAGTTGAAACTGATTTTTTCTGTTTCGCCTGTAAAGCATATAAAGGATGGTGTTGTAGAAAATTCCTTAAGTAAAGCGATGCTGATACATTTAGCACATCAACTCATTAATCAACAATCTAACTGCGAGTACTTTCCTGCCTACGAACTAATAACGGATGATTTACGTGATTATCGTTTTTATAAAGAAGATTTGGTTCATCCTTCGCAGCAAGCGATAGAATATGTTTGGCAACATTTTATGCGAGTTTATTTTAGCGATGACACTAAAAAACAATTACAATTAATAGAAGAGATTTTAAAAGCCATACAACACAAGCCATTTAATGCCGAAGGTTTGGAATACCAAAAGTTTAAAACTCATTATTTAAATCTATGCCATAAAATGATGCTTGAAAATAAAACCGTAAATTTAAACTCCGAAATATCATTTTTTAATAATTAACCTATGCCTAAAATAAAACATATATTCTTCGATTTTGATAACACCATTTGGGATTTTGAAAAAAACTCACAAGAGGCATTAAACGAATTATTTATTAAATATGGTATTGCCAGAAAAAGTAATAGCACCTTTAAAGAGTTTTTAGCTATTTATAAAGCATTTAATGCTAATATGTGGCATTTATATAGTACTAATAAAGCAACAAAAGAGGAAATTAGATTTGAGCGTTTTAATAAAGTATTTAAATACTACGATATACACGATGAAGCATTAGCCTACAAATGGGACGAAGAATATTTACAATCATCTCCTAATAAAACTAATTTGGTTGATGGTGCTTTGGATTTATTGGAGTATTTAAAACCTAATTATAAATTGTATGTAATTACCAATGGCTTTAAAGAAGTTCAGGAAACAAAACTAACTAACTGTAATTTAAATAAGTATTTCGATAAAATAATTATCTCTGAAGAATATGGTTTTCATAAACCTGATGTAGAATTATTTAGAATGGCTGAAATTTTAACATCATCAAATCACGACGAATGTGTCATGATTGGTGATAATTACGACACGGATATAGAAGGCGCAATAAATGCTAACTGGAAAAGTTTTTATTTTTCGAAAAAAGAAGATACGGAAACACACGAAAGTACCATTACTGTTAAGCATTTATCGGAGTTGAAAAACTATTTATAATTACTACTAATGCATAAATTTCTATTTATCCTTTTGTGTTTGATACAAGTAAGCGTTTACTCTGAAAATAAACAAGACGAGAAATTTGTTTTAGAGAATATTAAGAAGCAACAATTAGCATGGAACAATGGGGATATTGATGGATTTATGAAGTACTATTGGAATAATGATAGTCTTAAATTTATTGGTAGTAAAGGAATAACATACGGTTGGCAAAAAACCTTAGATAATTATAAAAAAGGTTATCCTGATAAGGCAGCGATGGGCGAGTTATTGTTTACTATTATTGAGTGTACGCAACTATCAAAAACAAGTGTTTATGTGATTGGTAAATGGGAATTAAAAAAAGATAAGCCAGTAGGCGGACATTTTACTTTGCTTTGGAAAAGAATTAATAAGCAATGGGTTATAGTAGCTGATCATACAAGTTAGAAAATCATGAAACTTGGACTATATAAACATTATAAAGGCAATATTTATGAGGTTATAGGAATTGCCAAACACTCCGAAACATTAGAAGAATTAGTGGTTTACAAAGCTACTTATCAACCCGACGGTGAAAACTTATGGGTTCGCCCTAAAGTTATGTTTACCGAACTAATTACTGTTGATGGTAAACAAGTAAAACGTTTTGAGTTTATAGATGCTCATGTTAATTAAATAAATTTAGATTCACAAAGGAGCGTAGGCCTGTCAAAACGGCGATGGTGCGATAGCATTTGCGAAGAAGCATCGTTTTGACTTGTCTTTTTGTTTCTTTTTTGACTAAGAAAAAAGAAAGTTCAAAATTAGAAAAAATGTTTTTGTATCTGTAATTATTTCGTCGTGTCTTCGAGAGCCTCATGCATCGTCTCGTAATGACGAAAAGTAAACTACATCACAACTTTAAGCTTAGCGTATTTCAATAGTAAATTTTTATCACCGCCATTTTTAAAAGCAATAGTTGCTTTGGCTTCGGGGTAAACACCTTCAATAAACGTAATTTCTCCTATACCAAACTTTTCGTGTTCTACAACGCTACCAATGTGTAAGCCAGCATTAGCTGATGTATCTGCTGGTGTATTGGTACTAGCCATACGTTTTGCTAACGGAATTAATTTTTTTGGTGGAGAAAACTGTATAGGTTTTGGAATATCTTTTTTAAGCTCGTTTGGTTTCGTTCTAAAATCAATAGATTTCATAGGATTATTAAACGTAGGACGAGTAGTTCCTTTTGTAAATACATCATCACTAAACTTAGTTGCTAAATTTTCTGGTGGAAAATCAACATAATCTTCGTGTAATTCTTCTAAGAAACGACTAGGCTCGCAATAAATTAAATTCCCAAAACGGTAGCGAGTAGTTGCATAACTTAGGGTTGCTTTTTTTTCGGCACGAGTAATAGCAACATAAAATAAACGACGTTCTTCTTCCAATTCGCTACGGCTATTCAGTGCCATTTGCGATGGAAATAAATTTTCTTCCATACCAACGATATGCACATAAGGAAATTCTAATCCTTTAGAGGCATGTATCGTCATCATCGTTATTTTATCCGCATTTTTTTCTTCTTCCGCTTCCTTATCTACATCTGTTAACAACGAAATTTCCTGCATAAATTCATCCAACGTTTTTAAAACCGTTGTTTGCTCCGTACTATCAAATAATTCAGTTGGGTTTATATCGGTATTTGTAACAATGGCTTCTTTTAATTCTTCTTCTTGTGGCGTACGAACCTGATCTGTAAAATCTTTTATACCATTTAATAACTCTTGTATGTTTTCGTAACGACTCACACCCTCAGGTGTTTTATCAATGTATAAATCCTTAACAATACCACTTGTTACAGCAATATGATTAGCGCATTCAAAAGCATCTTTAAACGGCATCATTAACGAAAACGATTTTATCATCGTTGTAAATTCATCAATTTTTGCTGCAGTACCACTGTTTACTCCTGTATTAAAATCTTTTAAATTGCATAACACTTGCCACATACTAATGTCGTGTTCAATGGCTGCAATTAAAACTTTATCCATCGTCGTTTGCCCAATACCACGCGTAGGATAATTGATAATTCGTTTTAAGGATTCGTTATCATTATGATTAATGGATAATCTAAAGTAAGATAATACATCTTTAATTTCCTTACGTTGATAAAACGATAAGCCACCATAAATGCGATATGGAATATTTAATTTACGTAAAGCTTCCTCAAACGACCGCGATTGGGCATTGGTACGATATAGGATAGCAAAATCTTTATAGTGAGCCTGCTGCGTGTAATGAGTTTCGTAAATTGAAGTTGCTACTTTTTGTCCTTCTTCGTTATCTGTACTTGAACGTATAACTTTTATTTTATCGCCTTCTTCATTTTCGGTGAAAATATTTTTTTTGAATTGATCTTTATTATTTGCGATAACGCCACTAGCAGCCTTAACAATGGTTTGTGTGCTACGGTAATTTTGTTCGAGTTTAAATGTTTTTAAATCTGGATAATCTTTTTCGAAATTTAAAATATTTTGAATATTGGCTCCACGGAAGGAATAAATACTTTGTGCATCATCACCAACTACACATATATTTTGAAATCTTGCTGCTAATTGTTTTACAATAACATATTGTGAGAAGTTCGTATCCTGGTACTCATCTACTAAAATGTATTTAAATTTACTTTGATACTTTATTAATACATCCGGAAAATCGCGCATTAAAATATTGGTATTAAACAATAAATCATCAAAATCCATTGCGCCTGATTTAAAGTTTTGCTTTTGATAGGCTACATAAATCTGGCCTAATAACGGTTTGTTTGAGCTACGATCTTCGGCTTGTGTAATTGGGTTATTGAAATATTGTTGCGCTGATATTAAACTGTTTTTAGCGGATGAGATGCGATTTAAAACCAAAGATGGCTTATATACTTTGTCATCTAAATTTAATTGCTTTAAAATACCTTTAATAACACTTTTGCTATCATCTGTATCATAAATAGTAAAGTTACTTGGGTAGCCTAATTTTTCGGCTTCAAAGCGAAGTATTTTCGCGAAAATAGAGTGGAAGGTACCCATCCATATATTTTTCGCTTCTTTATGCCCAACAATTTTGCCAATACGCTCTTTCATTTCGCGAGCCGCTTTATTGGTAAAGGTGAGGGACAAAATATTAAAGGCATCAGTGCCTTTTTCCATTATATGAGCAATACGATAAGTAAGTACACGGGTTTTACCAGAACCAGCACCGGCAATAATCATTACTGGGCCATCGGTAGTTTCTGCAGCTAAGCGCTGCACAGGATTTAGTTCATTTAAGTAGTTGCTCATTGTGGGGCAAAAATACTAATTCTGCTTGTTTTTTTGAGCTCAGTTTTTAAACAAAATAGTAAAATTATACAGCTAACTTTTTCACTTCTTTGTATCGGGTACAACTTACTAAATGATCGTTTATCATTCCTGCAGCTTGCATATACGCATAGCAAATAGTTGAGCCTACAAAGGTTAATCCACGTTTTTTTAAATCCTTACTCATAGCATCTGATTCAGGACTCGTAGCACGAATTTCAGAACTTTGGGTTACGTTAGTTACAATGGTTTTGTGTTTGGTGAATTGCCAAATGTAATTATCAAACGAACCAAATTCCTTCTGAATTTCCATAAAAGCTTTGGCATTTTTAATGGTGCCTGTAATTTTTAATTTGTTACGGATGATGCCTTCATCTTGCATTAAGCGTGTAACATCTTCATCTGTAAACTTGGCGATTTTTTTATAATCAAAATTGACGAATGCTTTTTTAAAACCTTTACGTCTGTGCAAAATGGTTTTCCAACTTAACCCAGCCTGAAAGCAATCTAACACCAAAAACTCAAAATGCTTTTTATCATCGTGAACAGGTACGCCCCATTCGGTATCGTGATACTGTAACATTTGTTCGTCATTTTGTGGCCAAGTGCAATTCATAGTTTTTTAATACTTTAGATTTTAACACCAATAATTAAAACATCATCAACTTGTTCAAGGTCTTTTTTCCAATTATTAAACTTGCGTGATAATCGTACTTGCTGCTCTTCCATTGTTTGATCAGCATTTGCAAGAACAATTTCTTTCAGTTGTTTGTACATAAATTTCTTTTCTTTTGGCCCACCAAACTGATCGGGGTATCCGTCGGTTAATGTATAAACAATATCGCCTTTTTGTAAGTCAAATGTATTGGAGGTAAAAGGAGTTTTGTCTTTATCATGCTTACCAATAGGCATTTTATCAGCAACTAATTCTTTAAAAGTATAAATGTCGTTTTCTTTTCTGATGATCCAAATAGGATTATTTGCAGCAGCATAATGTAATTTTAAATGTTCAAAATCATAAATGGTAATACTGGCATCCATACCATCTTTTCCACCTTCAGCACTACCATCATTTGATAATTGAGAAATAATTTTTGTGCGTGTAAAATTAAAAATTTCACTCGGCTCAGATATTTCACGACCATTAATCGCCTCATTCAACGCTGAAATGTTTAACATACTCATAATAGCCCCAGGTACGCCATGACCTGTGCTATCAGCTGTAACAATGGCAAACATATTGTTGTTTAAAACTGAAGCCCAATAAAAATCACCACTTACAATATCCTTAGGTTTAAAAAGAATAAAGTAATCTTCTGCTGTGTGTTTTTGAGTTGTATTTGGACGTAAATGAGTATTTAATAAATGATTGCTAGCAAGTAACGAGTGTTGAATTCGTTTTGCGTAATTAATACTATCTAAAATTTCTTTTTGCTTTTCTTCAACAATGTGTTTTTGACTTACAACTTCTTTTGTTCGTTCATCAACCGTTTGTTCAAGTTCTTGCTGGCGTTGTTTTAAAACACCTTCACGATATTTGATATAAAAATAGATTAAAGCAATAATTGATAATAGAGCTATGGTTCTAAACCACCAGGTTTTCCACCATGGTGGATTTACAGTAAACGTATATTCGATAGGTTGCGACCAAACACCATCTTTATTTACAGCCTTTATTTTAAACGTAAATGTACCATTAGGTAAGTTATTAAATACGGCTTCTGTTTCTGATGTAATAGGTGTCCATTCATCATCCAATCCTTCTAAAATGGTTTGGTATTTTATTTTTTCTTGACTTTTAAAATTTATACCAATATAATTAAACGTAATATGATTTTGATTATAGGGAAGCACTAAATTGATAGGTAAATTATTCCATGGTGTAGTTCCTGATAATTGTATATTGGATAATTTTTGAGCTAAAGAGTCTGTTGTTTCGTGTTTTAAAATAGCATCCCAGTTTACATCTTCAAAAAACAATTTCATGCTATTAATTTGTACAACGGGTGGTTGCAAATCTTTTTTATCTGCTTTAGGATTATAGGTAGTTAACATTTTAGTGGTTCCCCACCATATTTTGTGCTCGTTATCCATATACACGGAATTTCGCACACAATTATTACCAGTAAATCCTTCATTAATGCCATACGTCGTAAATAAATTTTTCGAGTTTTGTAATTCAGTTTTATTACTATTTAATTTACTAAAAGCCAATTTATTGATGCCTCCTCTTGTTCCAAACCAAATATTTCCTTCGTAATCAGAAATCATAGATAATACAGCCGAATTAGATAAACCGTTTTCCTCAGATAAGTTTGTAAACACACCATCTTTTAAACGCGATACACCACCCGATTGCGAACCGAACCATAAATTACCTAAGCTATCTTGTAATACGCAGGAAATGGTATTATCTATTAAGCCTTGCTCTGTTGTAATTTTGTAAAATTTATTATTTTTAAATTGTAGTAATCCATTTCCATTTGTGCCAAACCAAAGTATATTGTTTTTATCTTTTATACTTGTATTAACTACGAAGTTTTCTTTTGCTTCAAATTTAAAATAGTTAGTTAAGTTAGTGCCATCGTATTTTGCAATGCCATTACCTGTGCTAAACCAAACGTTTTCTTTTTCATCTTGTATAATTGACCAAACTGCATTTTCTACTAATCCATTTGCAGTTGAAATTGTTTTAAATTCCTTATTGTCAAAATAACTAACACCATTATTGTACGTTCCTATCCATAAATTGTTTTTCTGATCTTTTAAAGAAGAGATCGTAACATCGTCATTTAAGCCTTCATTAGATGTATATGATTCAATGAAGTTTTCTTTTTTATGATTTAATCCATTCCCATTTGTAGCAAACCAATAATCATTATTCTTGGTTTGATTTGTGCTCCAAATCCAATTATTACCGAGTCCTTCGCTTGTTGTTTTATGCGTAAATAAATTGCCTTCGTATTTTGCTATTCCCGCTCCTTCTGTAGCAATCCAAATAGTGCCATTTTTTGTTATACAAAGTGATTGTATAGAATTGCTATTTAA
>JAYSTR010000054.1:0-2086 GCA_043719555.1 Bacteroidota bacterium
CGTAAAGCTGGTAAATCTGCAAGCAAAAAATAACATAATTCAATTAGTATTAATCATCTTTAAAAAACTCAAAAGATGGCACTGAATAAAAAAGAAAGAAGAACACGAATTAAATACAAAATCCGTAAAACTATTAACGGAACAGCTTCAACTCCACGTTTAAGCGTATTTAGAAGTAATACAAGTATTTATGCTCAATTAATTGACGATAAAACTGGTAAAACATTATTAGCAGCTGGATCTGATGATAAATCTATTAAAGCTTCTAAAGCATCTAAATCAGAGCAAGCAAAATTAGTAGGTAAATTAATCGCAGATAGAGCAAATACTCAAGGTATTACATCTATAGTGTTTGATAGAAATGGGTATTTATACCATGGTCGTATCAAATCATTAGCTGAAGGTGCTCGTGAAGCAGGTTTAAAATTTTAATTAGTAAAAAAGAACATATAATATGTCAAAAGAAGTTGTAAAAAAAGTTAAGTCAACCGACATCGAACTAAAAGATAAGTTAGTTGCGGTACAACGTGTAACTAAGGTTACTAAGGGTGGTCGTCACTTCAGTTTCGCTGCTATTGTTGTAGTTGGTGATGAAAAAGGTGTTGTTGGATACGGTTTAGGAAAAGCAAATGAAGTTACAGATGCAATTACTAAAGGTATTGATGATGCTAAGAAAAATTTAGTTAAAGTATCAGTATTAAAAGGAACTGTTCCTCACCCTGAAAATGGTAAATTTGGTGGTTCTCGTGTATTTTTAAAACCAGCTGCTCATGGTACAGGTGTAATTGCCGGTGGTGCGATGCGTGCAGTTTTAGAGAGTGTTGGTATTACTGATGTATTAGCTAAATCAAAAGGATCTTCAAACCCTCATAACGTTGTTAAAGCTACTATCGATGCGTTATCAAAAATGCGTGATCCATTAGCGATTTCAAGACAAAGAGGTATTTCATTAGACAGAGTATTTAACGGATAATATAAAAAAAAGATGGCACAAGTTAAAATTACATTATCTAAAAGTTTCATTAAAAGAAACGCTAGAACTCGCGCAACAGTACAAGCATTAGGATTTAAAAAAACTAATCAAACTATTGTAAAAGAAGTTAACCCGCAAATTCAAGGAATGATTAAGGCGGTAGCTCATTTATTGACAATCGAAAACGTTTAATTAAGAAATTCAAAATAAAATGAAATTAAATTCATTAAAACCTGCAGAAGGTTCAGTAAAAAATAATTTTAGAAGAGGTCGTGGACAAGGTTCTGGCGGTGGTGGAACAGCTACACAAGGACACAAAGGTGCCCAATCTCGTTCTGGTAACAAAAAGAAACGTGGTTTTGAAGGTGGTCAAATGCCTTTACAACGTCGTGTTCCTAAATTTGGTTTCAAAAACATTAACCGTATCGAGCATACTGGTGTTAATTTAGATGTCATTCAAACATTAGTTGAGAATAAAAAAATCACTGAAGTAACAGTTGATATTTTAATTCAAAATGGTTTAGCGTCAAAAAATGATTTAGTAAAAATCATGGGACGTGGCGAATTAAAATCAAAAGTAGATATTAAAGTTCACGCATTTACTGCAACAGCTAAAGCAGCTATTGAAGCAAAAGGTGGAGTAGCAACAGCAATTTAATTATATGAAACGTTTTTTAGAAACCCTTCAAAATATTTGGAAGATAGAAGAATTAAAACAAAGGATTTTATTAACCCTTGGTTTAGTTTTAATCTATCGTTTGGGTTCGTATGTTGTATTACCAGGTATTAATACCGAAGTTTTAGCAGCGGCTAACGCTAATGCTAACGATGGAGGAATTATTGCCTTAATTAATGCTTTTGCTGGTGGTGCGTTTTCTCGTGCTTCTATCTTTGGTTTGGGTATTATGCCATATATTACGGCTTCAATTATCATTCAATTGTTAGGTATGGCCGTTCCATATTTCCAAAAAATGCAAAAAGAAGGAGAGAGTGGAAGAAAAAAAATTAACCAATATACTCGTTTTTTAACGGTAGCGGTTACTGCAGTTCAGGCTCCTGGTTATTTAGCAG
The DNA here is from genome assembly GCA_043719555.1 of Bacteroidota bacterium. GTDB lineage: Bacteria > Bacteroidota > Bacteroidia > B-17B0 > Aurantibacillaceae > UBA4416. The sequence goes on from JAYSTR010000054.1 coordinate 2,045, forward strand.
CGCAGGTTTATTCTAAACCAGGTGTAGTTGGTATTGACTTAG
>JAYSTR010000055.1:0-5157 GCA_043719555.1 Bacteroidota bacterium
AGACAAAGCAATCATTGTAAACCCCGTAGCTTCGTTGCTTCGCGACGGGATGTTTGCATCGAAAATTAGCAACTTGTTTTAGTAATGATGTTAACTAAGGCAATATTAGCATCTAAGTGTATGTTTGGTTTGAAATTATGCCTGATGTATGCCGACAACTAAATAATTTCTAAACTTAGTAGAAAGCTCACTAATTCCTTGTTTGGACGAGGGTTCGAATCCCTCCGGATCCACCCAAAGGGAAAAGCACATTTTTTGTTGCTTTTCCCTTTTTTTATTCCCTTCAAAAGCCTTTTTATTATTGAGGTGTAGCCGATTTCATTTTTTAAAAAATCGAGTTCGAACTTTTTTCGTAAGATGGTCGTTTTTGCCTACGATCTCAAAGGGATTCGAACTTATTTTGATAATTAACTTAACATCAATCAATAACTAAGGCTTCAAAATACGAATCAAATCATTGTTTATGTAGAACACTTCTTTGCCTTCTTGATGCGGCGATAGCACTCCAATATCCGTTAATTCATGCATGTATTTTGTGAGGGTAGTTCTACTTCTTACATCAAGTAGCTCACCAATTTTTTTTGGTTTGATGTAAGGTTGCGAAAATAAAAGCTGGTTCAATTCAAGACTATACCACTTCAACTTCTTTTTTGCATGCAAATGCGTTGCGTTCATTTGATCTAATATCTCATCAATTATTTGATTTGTTTCCTTTGCTGTTATTTCAACAGCAGTTAACATATAGTTTAACCATGGCTTCCAAGCATGACGTGTTGTTATTCCTGCCAAATGCGCATAGTAATCATCTTTATGATTCAAAATGTATTTACTCAAAAATAAAACAGGATGAGATAATAATTCTTGATGAACCAAGTATAGTAAATTTAAAATCCTACCGGTACGACCATTACCATCTGTGAAGGGATGTATAGCCTCCAATTGGTAATGCCCAATAACCATTTTAAATAGTGGATCAATTGGGTACTTCTTGTGGTCGTTCAGAAATTCAATTAAGTTTTTTATTTTTTTCTCAACGATAGCTTGCCCTCTCGGTGGGGTATAAATAATCTCTCCTGGTTTAAACTCACTTTGCCCTCTTTTAATAACTACTTGCGATTGTGGGGGGCGAATACCTTGACGCGTATTTTTAATTTGTTGAAACACTTTGATGATTGTTGTTTCATCCAATTTGTTTTTTGATTTAATCGTATTGTATCCCTTCCATAAGGCTTCACGATACCGAAGCACTTCTTTTGTTGCGTTATCCGTAGCTTCTTCTCTTATAGAATCGGAAACTGCTTTATAAAGTTCATCATCTGTAGTAAATATATTTTCAATAGCCGTAGATGTTTGCGCTTCCTGCAAGGTAATTGTATTAACCAACATGGTTGGATTTGGCATTCTCATAATATTTCGGTTGAGCTCAGCCAATGCTCTTGAAGCAATACCCCATTTTAATAAGATCTCCTTATCAAATATCAATTCCGATGGAGGTAAGTCAGGCAAATCGTTATATGGAATGTTTCTGTCGAATTTCTTCATTTTTTATCATGTTCATATTTTTGATAATTATGAACATATAGCAAATATATGTCCAAAATTGAACATAAACAAATAATATGTCCATTTATTTCGAGAATATGGACACATAGCTATTTCATGTTCATTTTTCTTAGATTTTTATACCTGACAAGATTCTCATGTATAGTTTTATACATTATAAAACATGCCTTTTAAAGAAAATACTACTTATGCAGATACTCCTTTAATGTAATTATCCTTAGGAGATCTTCCTTAAAAGAGTTCGAAAATATGTCGACTAAGTCCACATTAAAAGCCTTTGAAATTAACTCTTTCAGAGGCTTTTTTTGTAAGATTTAAAATTACTTAAAAATAGATTTGAGATGATTCAAAATTAAATCTGTATCAACAGGTTTAATAAATAAACTTGAATTTTTTATATGCTTAATGTTTGCTTTAGTTTCATTAAATGAATTACCAGTTGTAAACATTATATGGCCTTCGAATCCGTTTTTTCTGATTTCAGTAGCAGCCTCAATTCCGTTGGTGTTATTTTTAAGAAAAACATCTAAAATTATTACATCAGGGTTAAATTCATTCACTGATGCAATAGCACTAATTGAATCTACAACGAGCGAAACAGTATAATTGTTTTTTTCTAAAATTATTTTCATAACCCTAGCAACAAGTAATTCATCTTCGGCAACTAATATTTTGTGGGTTATCATCATGATAATGGTATAGTAATGTAATATTTTGGAGGCTCGTTATTTGTTAATGTTATTGATCCATTAAGCTGCTCAATAAATGTATGAATTAAAACTAAACCTGTAGATGTTGCATTATAAAAATCCACATCTGCAGGGAATTTACCTGAACAATCACAATAATTTATATTAATTTGATTTGTGTTTTTAGTGATTTCGATTTTTAATTGACCAAGTTGTTTTTCCTTAAAAGAATGCTTCATTGTATTCATAATCAATTCGTGCATCAATAATCCAAACGAAGATGCTTTGTTTAGTTCTAATAATTGGTCTTCACCCTCAAGAATTAATTCAATTGATGGATTTGGTTTTAAATTCTCGAAAAGCTCTGTAATATATTCATTAATACTTATGTTATTAAACCTATCATTTCTATACAACATTTCATGAACAAGTGCAGTTGATTTAATTCGTTTTCTGCTTTCAATTAATGCTTCTTTTGCCTGATTATCTGTTAAACTTAATTCTTTAAGTTGAAGCATACTAGATACTAAAGCTAAATTATTTTTAATACGGTGATGAATTTCTGCTAAAAGAATTTCTCTTTCTTTTAATGAATTTTGTAGCTTTTGTTCGTTTAGTTTCCTTTCGGTGATGTTTTTTGAGAAAATAGAAATACCAATAATTTCTTTGTCATAGTTCAATATAGGATTATAACTTGATTCAAAGTACACTATTCCTGATAATGTATTATAAATTGTTATATCTGTTATATTTTCTCCTAGAAAAGCTCTTTCATAAATTAATTTTAAATGCTCGTGTTTTTTAATTTCAATATAATTTAAAATAGGAGTATTTTTAATTGAATTTACTTTAAAAGTATTTAAAACCAATTGTTCAAATACACTATTACATTCAGTAATGTTTAAATTTTTATCGATAGATAAAATAACATCTTTTGAATTGTTAATAATAGCAAATAATCTTTCTTCCTGATTGGCGATTTCAATTTCCTTTAATTTGGCAGCTGTGCAGTCCTTAGAAATCAATAAAATATTTTCGAGAGCTCCTTGCTCATCAATTATTGGTATAAGTTTAGATTTATACCTAGATATAGACGTAATGTTGTTATAATGAATACCTTCCAATTCAACCTCACAAGTTTTTAAGGTAGTAATCAATTCATTTAATACTTGGGTAAAATGAGGAATATTTTCTTTATAAATAAAATGAAATACATCTTTACCAATAACATCTTCAAGACGAGTTTCAGGTTTAATTTGATTGATAAATTGAATCTGAAATGTTTTTGGATCTAATAAAATTACAATATCATTCAAAGATTTTGTCAATCCTTCGAAGTACATTTTTTGTTTTATAGTTAATTGTGTAATTGTATTATCTCATTAAATTTTCTTAAACCAAAATAATAAAAAATAGTTGTATTTACAAACATCTAGCTAAAGTTTCACATATTAAATTAATCTATTCGCAAAATAATCTTTTACGAACGCGTGTTTTTGATTTTCGGTTTGATGATCGGTTTGCTTAATATTAATGATAATGTCTTTAAATAAATGATTATCCTTAATGGTATTATGCAATTCTGATTTAGCATCTGTAGACCCAAATAATAAAACATCATCGTATTTTAAAATTTTATCACTTATTTTTTTGTAATATTCAGCGTGATGTTGTTGTTCTTTGTTATGCATCAAGTTTTCACCTTTACTTAAGGCTTCTTGTTTTTGTTGATGAGAAAAACCTGATTCTATGGTTTCGTGTTGATCCGTATTAGGCGAAAATTCAATTAAGTGTGCACTTAAATGATCCATACAAATTCCTATTCTTTTTTGATTTTTCATAACATTAGATTTTAGGGTTAATAGAAAATTATCTATATCTAAGTTACCTATAAATTGCTTGATTTACTATATATTTCATAGGGTTATGATATATATCATACTATTACTTTCCGCTAAAAAACAAAAGAATTTTGTTGTATTTTAAATTAATTTTAAAATAAAAATTACACTAAAACTTAATTTGTAATTTGACATTTAACTGACGACGAGTTAAATAATTTGGCACAGCATATTGTCTTCCTGTTACATCTGTTACCCAAGTATAAGAAACCGTATTGTTTACTTGTAATAAATTTAAAACCTCAGCACTTAACCACATACCTTTTAAATAATGAAAAGGATTGTTTTTAGATAAGGTATGATTTTCTTTAATAATTTGATACGCAAATCCTATATCAACTCTTCGGTATGGAGGCATGCGAAATACTTGTTGCCAGCGATTATGATTTGGTGGGCCAAAAGGCATACCCGTTCCAAATTGCATATTTAAGTACATTTTACAAGATGGTAATTTTGGGATATAATCCTGAAAAAACATACCAAAGGTAATACGTTGATCGGTTGGGCGAGGAATGTAGCCAGGGTAAGTTACTGTGCTATCTACTGCTTTAGTATCAAAGGTATAACCTTTTACAATGGTATCGCCGTTAGCGTTGTAGTAAGTCACTTTTCTGTCATCGCTAATATTTTCAAACGTACGTAAAAATCCAATGGTAGCCCACGATTCAACACTTTTAATAAATTCTCCATTAATACGTAAATCAACTCCGGTACTGTATCCAACAGAATTGTTTTTAGCAAAGTAACGAATTTTTACATTATCAACTTCGTATGGTATAAGGTTTTTCATATCCTTATAGTAACCTGCAACGATAATTTTAAAAGGGCGATTCCACATTTTAAAATTATAATCGGCCGATAACAAATAATGTATGGATTGTTGCGCTTTGATATTAGAATTTAATACGCCATTAAAATCGCGCATTTCGCGATAAAATGGAGGTTGATAATAATAACCCCAAGATGCTTTAAAAACTATATCACGTTTCCAATTTGGTTTATAA
>JAYSTR010000056.1:0-5155 GCA_043719555.1 Bacteroidota bacterium
GGATTTAGACTTTACAAATGCAAGCATTGATTTTAACGTTGATGTGGCAAGTATTAATACGGATGATGAAAAACGTGATGGTCATTTAAAATCAGCATATGTTTTAGAAGACACTTTTCCTTCATATATTTTAAATTTACCTTCGGTTTCACTCACCATCATGTGAGTTACCGAAAATCCTAATTTACTGTGAGACGCATCTACATTCCAGTTTGTTTGTGCTGTTGCATTAACTGTTAAAGCTGCAACTGCTACTAATGTTTTAAATGTTGTTTTCATAATTTTGTATAATTTTTCATCAAATATACGTTGTAACATTAAATGTTGCAACGTTTAAATTCGAATAAGATGTAACTATTTGATTGATAAATAATTAAAATTATTGATTGATGATAAAAACAGAATGATATCTTATATCTTCTAAAGAAAATACAGAAGTATAATTTCCTGCAGGAAATTTGTTTTTTAAATTGATTGCAAACTCTTTATTTTTAATAGCTTGCACATCAGTTGTTTCTTGAAAAATTATTTTGCCAAGTATATCAACTATCTTAACTTCAACTGTATGGTTGTTTTCTATACCACCTACATCAATTAAAAAATTACCATCATTTGGATTTGGATAAATTTTAAATTCAATTTTTTCATAGGTATCTTTTATTTGATTAAATGAAACCATTTTAAATATTTCAAATTTACCATCTGTATCAACTTGTTTTAAGCGATAATAACTAACGCCTTCCAAAGGTTTTTCATCAGTAAATAAATAATCTAAAACATAAGAACTATTACCAGCGTTATCACCTTTTGAGTTTATCCGCTTAACTAATTCAAAATTTATTCCATCAGTGCTGCGCTCTAAATCAAAATAATCATTATTCTTTTCTGTAGCTGTTTGCCACAAAATAAGTGCAGAATTTCCTTTTTGCTCTACCGTAAAATTTAACAACTCTATTGGTAAAACGGTAATTACAATTCCTGATCCACAAGGTGGCATAGGATTGCCTAAAACAAGAGTGCCAGTTGTTAAAGAGCCAGAGCCACAAATAGTTGACCCACCCGTATTTGGAAAAGTTGTTGTTCCTGTAACTATAATTTTGCCATTTATTGTTGCATCTCCACTACCACTAAAAGTAACATTACCTTGGACCGCTAATGTTGAACCAGCTGCAATTGATAAACTACCAGTACCAGTAATGGTAGCTGGCCCTGTTAACGAAAAAGTTCCACCAGCTGCTAAATCAAATGTAGCATTACTCCCTATATCTAATGGATTACAAGTTGCTATTATTAATTTATTAATATGTACGGCAGAATTAGCTGGCAAATTGCAAGGAGGGGCGCATCCACATGGTGCACCAGCATAACCAGTTAAAGACCAAACATTTGTATTATTGTTATATGCGCCAGCTATTCTTGTATAATAATCAGTACCTAAAGTTTTTTGATTATTCTGTGCGTTTACAGTAATAACACTAAAAACAATAAAAACACTCAAAATATATTTGTAAAATTTCTCCATGATTTCTGCTTATTTCCAAAGGTGAGACAATATTTCGATAAACTCAAATTTTATGCCAATTAAATTCATTATTTATGTGACTAAATAATTTTGAGAAAATTAAAATTCTATTATCTTTGCTACCCTAAATTAAAACCCATGTTGTAAGTGGGAAAAAGTATATGATAAAAATAACTCTACCTGATGGTTCTATTCGCGAATATCCAAAAGGAACCAGCTCTATGCAAGTTGCACAGAGTATTAGCGAAGGCCTAGCACGCAATGTGTTAGCTGCGAAAGTAAGCGGCGAAGTCATAGATGCCAATCGCCCAATTAACCAAGATTCAACCTTAAGTTTATTAACTTGGAATGATGCTGAAGGAAAAAACACCTTATGGCATAGTACGGCGCATCTATTAGCGGAAGCTTTAGAAGCAATGTTTCCAGGAGTAAAGTTTTGGGTTGGACCACCATTAGAAAACGGTTTCTACTATGATGTTGATTTAAACGGTCAGGTTTTATCTCCTGCTGATTTTGAAAAAATTGAAGCTAAGATGCTTGAATTAGCTCGTCAAAGCAATGAATTTGTTCGTAAAGAAATTAGCAAAGCGGATGCTATTGCTTACTTTAAAGAAAAAGGCGATGAGTATAAATTAGATTTATTAGAGCGCTTGGACGACGGAAATATTTCGTTATACACTCAAGGTAATTTTACAGATTTATGTCGTGGACCACATATTCCAAATACTGGTTTTATTAAGGCTGTAAAGGTTTTAAGTATTGCTGGTGCATATTGGAAAGGCGACGAAAAAAATAAAATGTTAACGCGTGTTTATGGTATTGGTTTTCCTAAAGATAAAGAACTAAAAGATTATTTAGTTTTATTAGAAGAGGCTAAAAAACGTGATCACCGTAAGTTAGGTAAGGAATTAGAATTATTTACTTTCTCCGAAAAAGTTGGAGCTGGTTTGCCATTATGGTTACCAAAAGGCGCGATGTTACGTGAGCGTTTAATTCAGTTTTTACAAAAAGCGCAATTAAAAGCAGGCTACTTACCAGTAGTTACGCCACACATCGGGCAAAAAGAATTATACGTTACGTCTGGGCACTACGAAAAATATGGTGCCGATTCATTTCAACCAATTAAAACACCACACGAAGGTGAAGAGTTTTTCTTAAAACCTATGAATTGCCCGCATCACTGTGAGATTTATAAATCATCTCCAAAATCGTATAAAGATTTGCCTGTGCGTTATGCAGAGTTTGGAACAGTTTATCGTTACGAGCAAAAAGGTGAGTTACACGGTTTAACTCGTGTACGCGGATTTACACAGGATGATGCGCATTTATTTGTTCGCCCAGATCAAGTAAAAGAGGAATTTTTAAAAGTAATAGATTTAGTATTGTTTGTTTTTAACGCCTTAGATTTTAAAGATTATACGGCGCAAGTTTCATTACGCGACCCTGAAAACAAAACTAAGTATATTGGTTCTGATGAAAACTGGCAATTAGCTGAACAAGCTATTATTGATTCAGCTGCTGAAAAAGGATTACGTACCGTTGTTGAAACTGGTGAAGCAGCCTTTTATGGCCCTAAATTAGATTTTATGGTAAAAGATGCCATAGGTCGTAAATGGCAATTAGGAACCATACAAGTTGATTATAATTTACCTGAGCGTTTTGAATTAGAGTACACTGGTTCTGACAACTTAAAACACCGCCCAGTAATGATACATCGTGCGCCATTTGGTTCGTTAGAGCGTTTTATAGCCGTTTTAATTGAACATTGTGGCGGTAATTTTCCGTTATGGTTAACTCCTAATCAGGTAGCAATTTGCCCGATAAGCGAAAAATACAACGATTATGCAAAAAAAGTTTTAGAATTGTTAAATATTTCCGATATTCGCGGCCTTGTTGACGATAGAAATGAGAAAATTGGCAAAAAAATTCGTGATAACGAAGTAAACAAAATACCGTTTATGTTAGTTGTCGGCGAAAAAGAAGCCGAAGATGGAACTGTAGCAGTGCGCGAACACGGAAAAGGAGATATTGGAACGATGAGCATTGAAGCATTTGCAAAACTGATACAAGACACGATTGACAACGATTTTAAACAAAAAACAATTAACTAAAAAGCGGAGGTTATTATTAGCGTATTTAAAAAACCAATAAACAACAACAACAAAAACACTGGTCCTATAAAACCAGGAGATGTAGTGGCAGCTCCAGTTAAACGTCCTCGTGGTTTACGCGAAGGCTTTAAACGTCCAGGCGTTCGTGAAGATGCACATCGTATTAACAAAAACATCCGTAACACTCCAAAAGTTCGTGTTGTAGGTGATGATATTGAAGCAGGAGTTTATTCTATAGATGAAGCTATTAAAATGGCTGAAGATTTAGGTGTAGATTTAGTTGAGATTGCACCAAATGTTGATCCGCCAGTTTGTAAGGTAGTTGATTATGGTAAATTTTTATACGAGCTTAAAAAGAAAGCGAAAGAAGTAAAAGCTAAAGCTGCTAAAGTTGTTATTAAGGATATTCGCTTTGGACCGCATACTGATGAACATGATTATTTATTTAAGAAAAATCATGCGATGAAGTTTTTGCAAGAAGGATGTAAAGTAAAAGCGTTTGTGTTTTTTAGAGGACGAGAAATTGTATTTAAAGAACAAGGAACTATTTTATTATTACGTTTTGCTTCAGAATTAGAAGAATGGGGAAAAGCAGAACAATTACCTGTATTAGAAGGTAAAAAAATGCAAATGGTGTTGGCTCCTAAAAAAACCAAATAATTAAACAAGAGTACTAACAAATAAAATAAATAAACAAATGCCAAAAATGAAAACAAACTCTAGTGCAAAGAAGAGATTCTCTGTAACTGGGACCGGCAAAATCAAGAGAAAACATGCTTTCAAAAGTCATATCTTGACCAAGAAAACAACTAAAGGAAAACGTGCGTTAACGAAATCAGGCTTAGTACACAAGCGTGATACGAATAACATCAAGTTTTTATTAGCAATGTAGTAATTTCAATTTAATCATCTATCATCGTTAAACTTCAAAATTAAAAGCCTCATTTACCAAAGTAAACTTCGTTTTTAATTTATTGTTCGCCTTGATAAATGAAAAAATTTAAAATTACATTCTTAAAATTAACCCGAGTAAAACGGTTATTAAATTAACCAGAAACTACGTTTTAAAAGTGCTAAAAATTAGCCACGTAAAATCAAAAAATTAAAAAGAAATGCCACGTTCAGTCAATCACGTTGCGAGTAGAGCTCGCAGAAAGAAAATCCTAGCTTTAACTAAAGGTTATTGGGGTGCAAGAGGTAATGTTTGGACAATCGCCAAAAATACCTTAGAAAAAGGTTTAACTTACGCTTACCGCGATCGTAAAAACAAAAAACGTACTATGCGTTCATTGTGGATACAACGTATCAATGCAGGTGTTCGTCAATACGGAATGAGTTATAGCGAATTTATTGGAAAAGTAAATTCAAAAAATATTGGTTTAAACCGTAAAGTTTTAGCTGATTTAGCAATGAATCATCCAGAAGCTTTTAAAGCAATTGTGGATCAAGTAAAATAAATTTTCATATCTATCAAAAAAGCTGTCTCTAAAGGGCAGCTTTTTTTGTACCTCATCATTTAATT
>JAYSTR010000057.1:0-13385 GCA_043719555.1 Bacteroidota bacterium
TCTGGTGTTCCATCTGCAACCCCAGTAAGATGTAATTATTCTGCAACTTATGGCACAACAGGTTTAACATTACCTCCATCAGCTGCAATTCCATTAAGTATTGGCGCAGGCGGTATTCCAACGATGCCTGGATTAAATGTTACAGCTGGACAAACTTACGTATTAATAGTTGATAATTATTCAGCAAATACAAATGGGTATACCTTAAGTTTTATTGGCACTGCCTCTATTTTTGATACAACACCGCCACAGGTTACCTCTTCTAACTATGTTTGTAATTCAAGTTCAATTAACGTTAACTATAGTGAGTATGTAGATTGTTTGTTGGCTGGTAATGTTGCAAACTATTCCATTACAGGTCCGTCAGGAGCTGTTACATTAAATTCTGCAACTGGTTATTTATGTTCTACAGGTGCTTCAAATACTCAAACAGTTACTTTAAATTTTAATACAGCAGGCATGACAACGGGCATTTATACCGTAAACGTAGCTGGAGGAACAGTTGCAGATAAATGTGGCAATATTATGGCTCCTCAACAGTTTACGTTTCAATATTTAGCGCCAATTACAGTGTCCGCCTCATCTACATTAGTTTGTTCAGGTCAACCATCAACGTTAACTATTAATCCATCTACTGCAATTTCTGGATTAACCTATGCATGGACACCAATAGCAAGCTCACAAAACTCTTTAGTAGTAAACCCAACAATTAATAACACTTATCTTGCAACTGTTAGTTACAATGGCTGTAATCGTTCGGCTTCTGTAAATGTCGATATTCAATCAACACCTATTGTAGTTATTAATCCAAGTAACGTTTCATTATGTAGTGGTACAACTAATTTAAATGCAATAGCTACCATAGGTGGAGCTCCATGTGCTACATGTAACTACACTTGGTCTGGCGGTTCTTCGCAAGTAGATAATAATGTAGCTTCATCAACAGTAATGGGTGCAGGCGCAGGATCATATTCTGTAACCATTAGCTCAAGTGCAGGTTGTGTTGGCAATACTGCTGCATCTAATGTAAGTATTTTATCACCAGCAACTCCCCCATCATGTGACATTATTTATGTTACAAATGCTGGTTCTGCGTTAAGTAATGGATCAACTCCAACAGCCCCAACTACTATACAAAATGCCTTAACATTAGCGGCTTGTAATGCTATTACTATTAAAATGGCCGTAGGTGATTATACAATTAACGCTCCATTAGATGTGAATAGTTACATTACTATTGAAGGAGGTTATAATACAACATTTACTCAAAAAACATCTGGTAAAGCGACAGTTGGTGGTTTTCCAGCGCAAGGTACTCGTATTATTCGTTCAACAACTGCACCAGAAGGTGGAAACACGCGCTACACAGCAATTAATGTTGCTCCAAGTGCAACTAGTTTTCGAATACAAGATTTAATTATACAAATGCCAAATGCAGCTGCTGGTTCTGGTATTTCAAACTACTGTATTTATTTAGGTGCAGGTTGTAGTAACTATAATATCGCACGTAATCTTATTAATACTGGCAATGCCGGTTCAGGTGCAACAGGAACAACTCCAGCTGTTACTTCATTTACTGGAGGTAATGGAGGTAATGGCTCTGCCGGAAATTTAGATGATGATTTTGTTGTTGGTTGCGGCGGCGGTGGCGGCGGCGGCGGCGGCACTGCTAACGGAAACATTGGTAATAACGCAACAGGAAATTTTGCAACTTTAAATAATTGTGGTGTTGGAACTATGGTTGGAGGGAATGGCGGAACAGGAGGTCCAACAGCAGGAAATGGCGCTAAAGGCGGAAGTGATACTGATGATTGCGCTGCAACATTTGCTGGACAACCTGGTGGAGCTGGTGGTATTTCTGCTAACGCTAGAAGCGGTGGCGGCGGCGGCGGCGGCGGTACTGGCGGTGCTGGTAATGCTGTTCCTATAAATGGTGGAAATGGTGGAGGTGTATTAGCTACATTTGCAGCGAATACTACAGGTGGCACAGGTGGGTCAGCAGCAGACCCTGGTAACCCAGGTGTAGCTGGTGGAGCTGGTAGTGCTGGATTAGTAGGTGCTGTTGGAACTGTAGGCGCAAATGGTGCAGATTTATCAGGATATTTTATACCTGGTGGTCAAGGTGGAGTTGGAGCTGATGGAACTGGTGGCCAAGGCGGAAAAGGCGGCGGCGGCGGCGGCGGACAAACTTGTTTCTTTTGTATTGATGGTGGTGGATCTGGCGGCGGCGGCGGTGGTGGCGGTGGACAAGGTGGAGTTGGCGGAACTGGAGGCTTTGGTGGTGGCTCTACTTATGGAATATTTATATTTAATAATGGCGTAAATGGACAAATTAAAGATTGTCAAGTAGTTTTAGGAAGTGCGGGTGCTGGTGGATTAGGAGGTGCCGGAGTTACTGGCGGAAATGGTGGTACGGGTGGCTTAGGTAGTACTTATGCTAGCCAAGTTGGTAGGGGTGGCAATGGTGGTGCCGGCGGAAAAGGCGGAAATGGTGGACAAGGTGGTGCAGGTGCAGCAGGTGCGGCAACAGCGGTTAATGTTGTTGGTGGTTCTGCTTTGTTAACAAATATTAATTCGTTTACCTTAAGTACTCAACCAGTTATTCAGGTGGATAATAAATCATGTTCAGATGTTTCTATAACTCATAGTTCTACAGCGACATCATGGTCAGCATTTGGAAGTGGCTCAAATCCAACAACAGCAGCTACACCTACAGCTCCTACTACTTACACAACATTAGGTCGTAAAACAATAGCAACTAACTTGAGTAATTACACAGATTTTAATAGCATTTTAGTAGCTCCTCCGAGTACAGGAAATATTCTAGCTTCAGTGTCAAATATTTGTCCAAACGGTAATATTTCTTTTGCAAGTTCAATAGCTGGAGCTTCTGGCGTTACTTATTCTTGGACGGCTTCTCCTGCGGGAGCAACAATTGCAACAAGTACTTTAGCAGCATCTAGCATGACGTTTGCAAATGCAACCTCAAGTGCAATTATATATACTGTGTCATTAAATTTAGCATCTAACTGCTGTGGAACGTTAACTGCAGTAACAAAAACAATTACAGTAGATCCAAATCCAGTAGCTCCGACAGCTAGTGTAAATTCTATTTGTAACGGGGGCATTGCAACGTTTAGTGCAACAGCGCCTTCAAGTGTTGTATTTGATTGGTATGATAATGCAACTGGCACAACTTTATTAAATACCGGCACAAGTTATTCTTTAACAAGTGTAACAACACCAACAACAATATATGTTGGAGCAACAAATTCGGGTGGTTGTGCAAGTAGCTTAACTCCTGTTTCAATTACCCCAACAGTTGTTCCTGCTCCTACAGGTATTAATAGCTTAGCATGTGATATTGGAAATGTATCAGTTGGAATTAACCCTGCAAGTGGCGTAACAGATTACACGTGGTATTCGGATGCATTGGGAACAACATCGGTACAAGCAGGCTCTAGTTTAAGTTATGCTCAAAACATTGGCGTAGCTGGTGGTTCATATAATGTTTACGTACAATCAACTATACCAGGTTGTAATCCAAGTGCATTAATCATGGTTACTGGAAGTGTAACAGCTATACCTATAAGCGGCACTATAACTTATTCACCAAATGATACGGTTTGTGTAGGTACGCCTGTAACCGCATCTATTGCCCCAACTGGTGGAAGCGGCGTATATACGTATACATGGTCGCCTTTAACATCAAATGCAGCAAGTGTCGTGTTTACGCCAACTGTTTCATCAGCTAACTCTGTAATTGTTGAGAGTAATGGTTGCGTACAACAATTTAATATGCCAATTATTGTACAAGTTGCTCCAACATTAACAGTAAGTGCTACAAATTATACAATATGTAATGGTAACACAACTGCCTTAACAGCTAGTGGTGCCTCATCTTATACATGGACTAACGGTGTAACTAACAGTGTTGCATTTAGCCCAACAATAACAAATACCTATACTGTAACTGGTGCTTCTGCAATAGGTTGCTCAAGTACTGAAACGATTACTGTTACTGTAAATAACGCACCTAATACAACAGCTACTGCCAGTGGTTCGTTAACATGTGCTTCATCAACTGTTAATTTAAACTCAAATTTAGCTGGTCAATCATATACTTGGACTGCACCAGTTGGAGGAACTATTAATACTGGTACAAACTCAACTATTGCAAATGTTTCGGGAGCTGGTACGTATACTTTAGATATAGTATCTAACGGATGTGCAAGCCAAACAATGGTAACGGTTGTTAGTAATAGTGTGTATCCATCGGTAAGTGCAGGTCCTGATCAAATTATAACTTGCGGAACCAATAATGCCATTTTAACTGGTACGGCATCTAGCAACACAACTGTTATTTGGTTAACAACAGGTAACAGTGCATTAACACATACCGCAACAGCACCAGGTATTTATACTCTAGAGGCGACAGATATTGCTACTCAATGTAAATCAACATCAACTGTTGAAGCATTTGCAAGTGTTGGAACGCCAACTGGAACTATAAGTATTTCTCCTACAAATTCTATAACGTGTATTACAAATACGATTCAGATTTCTGTATTAACAAACACACCTGCGATAAGTTTAGTTTGGGTAAACACTCCAACTAACACTTCTACAAGTTTTATAGCAAATGTCCTAGGCACATATTCGGTTGTTTTAACAAACACTGCCTCTCCAACATGCCAAAGTACTTTAACTGCAATTGTGTTTGAAGATAAAACAGTAACAACGCCAACCATAACAGCAACAAGCAGTGTAACGTGTTTATCTAACACGGTTAATTTAGTGGCGACACCATCTTCTGCAAGTTATACTTATGCTTGGTCTGGTGCTGGGTTAGCTTCATCTGCGTCAAACTTGGCCATTGGAAATAACAGTGGAGATATTATAGTAGCCATAACCAATACTGTAAATGGATGTGTTGGCTCAACTACTATTACAACATTACCAACAGATATGGTTGCGCCTACTGCAACTATTAATCCTAGTAATTACACCATAACTTGCGCAACAAATTCTGTACAATTAACAACCAGTAGCACGCCTACTAATGTTACGTATTCATGGACTCCAAACGGCGGAAGTTTAAGTTCAACTATTATATCTAATCCAATTGCAAATGGAGCTGGTACTTATGATGTATTAGTAACTGGAGTTAATGGTTGTACTGTAGTTGCTACCGCAACTGTTATTGGTGATTCAAATGCGCCAGTTATAAATATTACACCATCAAATACATTAACCATTAATTGTTACACTCCACAAGTTAACGCAAGTGTTACAACAACGGCAACTATTACAGGTTATACTTGGACTCCTGCACCATTTATAGGCGTAGGAACCGGTAACGTTACGTTTAATGCAGGAGGTGTTTATAATGTAAATGTAATTGCATCTAATGGATGTATAACAAACACAACTGTAACAGTTATAGCAGATAATATTACACCAACTATAACTATTAGCACACCAGCAGATATAAACTGTACAAACCTTTTAGCACAAGTAAATGCAACTGTAATACCAACCTCTGTAACTGATTACACTTATACTTGGAGTGGAGCGGGAACAATTACTAACGGTAATACATTAAATCCAACAGTAAATGCTGGAGGCACATTTATGGCAACAGCAACAAATACTTTAAATGGTTGTGCAGGAACACAAACGGTTTTAGTAAATGCATACACAACGATACCTACAGCAAGTATTGCTATTACATCAACAAACAGTGCTTTAGGCTGTGGTACTGTTGGTGCAAGTGCTGTATTATTAAACGCAACATCATCTGCAACTAATGTTGTTTATACTTGGTCGCCAGTTGGCTTAAGTTCGTTAGGTACATATACCGCAACTAATGCAAATACTTATTCTGTAATAGTATTTGATGCTTCTAATACCTGTACAAACATTGCAACTTATACAGTTACTGGTAGTGCGGCTTTACCAAATGCAAATGCTTCGGCTGTAGCATCTATACCTTGTGGTTCATCAACAGTAAACTTACAAGGTTCATCAACAACAAGCCCTGTAAGTTTCGCATGGAGCGGGCCAGCTATTATTGCAAATGCTAATACGGCAACGCCAACTATTACTAACAGTGGTGTTTATACTTTAACTGTAACTAATTTAACAAGTAGTTGTACAAATACAACTAGTGTAAATGTTACACAAGGAAACGTAACAGCAACAATTATTGCAACACCGATAGAAGGCACTTCTCCGTTACCTGTATCATTTACTTGTACAACAAATGCAGCAACTAACTTTGGCTGGACATTTGGTGATGGTAATATAGCAGGAACACAAATAACAGCAAATACATTTACAAATAGCGGTACTTACACTGTTACTGTTGTTGCTTCAGCTGGAAGTTGTTCTTATACGACATCAGTTATAATAATTGTTAATGATGCCTTTATGATAGAAATACCTAACGTATTTACCCCTAACGGTGATGGAGCAAACGATGAGTTTACAATTAAATCTACAGGTGTAAAAGAAATCACGTTGAATATTTTTAACCGTTGGGGACAACAATTATATAGTTTTAGTGGAGCAAAAGCTGCATGGGACGGAAAAACTCAGTCTAATGTTGATGTGCCAACAGGAACGTATTTTTACTTTGTTGTAGCCACTGGCTTTGATGGAACAGAAGTTAAAAAACAAGGAACAGTGAATTTATTTAAATAATAATTAAAACAACATTATAATTTATAGGCTACTCAATCGAGTAGCCTATTTTTTTGCGAAAATCGAACTAAATTGAATTAACCCCCTAATTTATTACTACTATTTGTAAAAAAGTGTTGTTTTTTATTTGCACCCCCCCTTTTTTTGATATATTTTTGTCAAAAAAATAGAAAATTATCATTTTACACTATAAAAAAATAAAATTATGAGCACAAGACGAGTTTTAGCCATGCAGGATGTGGTAAAAAGAACACCAGTAGAATTTAATAAAGTTGATGCCCAAGTTTCGACGTATTATGGTTCTAATGTTTTTGGATTAGATGCCATGCGCGAATTTTTATCCGAAGAAGCGTTTAACAGTATTCAAAACTCAATGCATCAAGGAACTATTGTTGAGCGTAAAATGGCCGACCAAGTGGCATCTTGCATGAAGGCTTGGGCACAAAGCAAGGGTGTTACTCATTTCACACACTGGTTTCAGCCATTATCGGGTGCAACCGCTGAGAAACACGATGGTTTTTTTGAACCGATAGAAGGCGGTCGTGCTATTGAGCGCTTTAGTGGAAATGCTTTAGTTCAGCAAGAACCGGATGCATCATCGTTTCCAAATGGTGGCATTCGTAATACCTTTGAAGCTCGTGGTTACACAGCTTGGGATCCAACTTCACCTGCATTTATTTGGGGAGAAACATTATGTATTCCTACAATTTTTATTTCTTATACAGGAGAATCATTAGATTTTAAAACGCCTTTATTAAAATCATTAAATGCTTTAGATAAAGCCGCAACTGATGTTTGCCAGTACTTTGATAAAAATGTAACTAAAGTAATTGCAACCTTAGGTTGGGAGCAAGAATATTTTTTAGTGGACTCTGCGCTATATAATATTCGTTACGATTTACAACAAACAGGACGTACATTATTTGGTCATGCTGCAGCTAAAGGGCAACAACTAGAAGACCATTACTGGGGGTCAATTCCTGAGCGTGTGTCAGCATATATGCGTGATTTTGAATACGAGGCCCATTTATTAGGTATACCAGTTCGTACTCGTCACAACGAAGTTGCGCCTGCTCAGTTTGAGTGCGCTCCAGTGTTTGAAGAAACTAACTTAGCAGTAGATCATAATTTATTATTGATGGATGTAATGGAAAAAGTGGCTATCCGTCATAACTTCCGCGTATTAATGCACGAAAAACCTTACGCAGGAGTTAATGGAAGTGGTAAACATAACAACTGGAGTTTAGCAACTAATACAGGTAAAAATTTATTATCACCTGGCAAAACACCAAAAACAAACTTACAGTTTTTAACATTTTTCGTTAATACGGTAATGGCAGTTTATGAGCACGGCGATTTATTACGCGCGTCTATTGCTTCTGCAAACAATGATCATCGCTTAGGTGCTAATGAAGCGCCGCCAGCTATTATGTCTGTCTTCTTAGGCGAACAATTATCTAAAGTATTAGATGAATTAGAAAAAGCAGTACATAGCGGTAAAATGAGTCCGGAAGAAAAAACGGCGTTAAAATTAAACATCGGAAAAATTCCTGATATTTTATTAGATAATACGGATAGAAACAGAACGTCTCCTTTTGCCTTTACAGGAAATAAATTTGAGTTTAGAGCTGTTGGAAGCAGCGCTAATTGCGGCGGTCCAATGACTGTATTAAATTCGATTATGACTCAACAATTAATATCATTTAAAAAAGATGTTGATGGATTAATGAATAAAAAAGTTGAAAAGGATGAAGCGATTTTTCAAGTATTAAAAAAATATATCATCGAAAGTAAAAAAATTCGTTTCGAAGGTAATGGTTATGGCGATGCATGGAAAGCTGAAGCTAAAAAACGTGGTTTAAATAATATTCCTACAACACCAGGCGCATTAGAAGCTATGATATCTAAAAAATCATTAGATATGTTTCAATCATTAGGAATTTTAAATCACCGTGAGCAAGAAGCTCGTTATGAAATTAGTTTAGAAACTTACACTAAAAAAATTCAAATCGAATCTCGTATTATAGCTGATATGGTAGATAATCAAATTATACCTGCAGCCTTAACGTACCAAAAAACATTAACGGATAATGTGGTTGGATTGAAAACCATTTTAAGCGGGGCTGAATTTAAAAAAGCAAGCGACACTCAAATTAATTTAATAAAAGAAATTAGTGAGCGCGTTACCATTATTAAAAAAGCGGCAGATGACATGACAGAAGCTCGTAAAAAATCTAACTTATTAGATACTTCTAAAAAACAAGCGCACGCCTATTGCGATAAAGTAAAACCGTTTTTTGAAACAATTCGTTACAATGTAGATAAGCTAGAAAGTATTGTAGATGATGCTACTTGGCCGCTACCAAAATACAGAGAGATGTTATATTTAAGATAGTTTTAAATAAAAAAACCTGCTAGAGTTAGCAGGTTTTTTTTAAAAACAATTATTGATTACCAAAAACTCCAAATAGATAAAAAGCATTAAGTAACTTACAAAATTTAATAATTACGGTTACTTGCATCAACTTAAAATTTACAAAAAAAGCTATCAAAATGATAGCTTTTTGTTTTTTTAAAGTTGTCTGACTAGGGCTCGAACCTAGACTCTACTGAACCAAAATCAGTCGTGTTGCCAGTTACACCATCAGACAGTTGAACTTTATAAAAAGTTCGGGCCACAAAAATAGCAAAATATCTTTATTTACAAAAATTTCATAAAAAAAAATATTCGCTCGTATTGGCAACCTTTTTTAGTTAAATTCGCATTTTATCTATTATTCGAACTATTTAAATAAACCTTATGCAGTTTAAAAAATTAAATAACATTATTGGCTGGCTAGTGTTTGCCATTGCTACTTTTACTTATTGCTCAACTATTGAGCCCACAGCTAGCTTTTGGGATTGTGGCGAGTATATTGCTTGTGCCTATAAATTAGAAGTTGGTCACCCTCCTGGAGCGCCATTTTTCTTCATCTTAGGTCGTTTATTTGCTATTTTGGGTGGTTCACCCGAAAATGCAGGCATGATGATTAATATTATGTCGGCTTTATGTAGTTCGTTCTCTATTTTATTTTTATTCTGGAGCATTACTCGCTTAGCTATTAAATCAATTATTAAAAAGGGCGAAGAGTTAACAACTGGCAAACAATGGGCTGTTTTAGGTGCCGGTATGGTTGGAGCTTTAGCATATACATTTTCTGATTCATTTTGGTTTTCGGCAGTTGAGGGTGAGGTTTATGCAATGTCATCGTTATTTACAGCCATTGTATTTTGGGCTATTTTAAAATGGGATGAAGAAGATGATACTGATCCAGTTAGCGCAATGCGTTGGATAGTGTTAATTGCTTATTTAATGGGGCTTTCAATCGGTGTCCATTTATTAAATTTATTAGTTATTCCTGCTATTTGTTTTATCTATTATTTCAAAAAACATAAGTTCGAATGGAAATCATTTTTCGGTACAGGTATTATTTCCTTATTATTATTAGGAGGTATACAAAATGTAATGATTCCTAAAATTGTAAAATTTGCAGCCGATTACGAAGTGTTTTTTGTAAACAAATTAGGCGTTGGCTTTAACATTGGCTCTAGCATTTATTTCGTGTTATTGTTTTTTGCTATTACGATGTTAATTATGTACACCGTAAATAAAAAAGAGTCGCATTACAAACTTGGATTTTATACGGCTATAATTTTTTCGGCAATTGCTGTATTAGGTGCTAATGGTGGAGGCGCAATGTTATCGCGCATCGTTGTATTAGGTGGTTTATTATATGGTGTTAATTATTTAAAAACAAAGAGTGGAAATACTTTAAATGTTATTTTAGTAAGTTTTGCAACATTATTAATTGGTTACTCATCATTTTTCATCTTAGTCATTCGTTCGCAGGCAAATACACCAATGGATGAAAACGATCCGGAAAATGCGATTACTATGTTATCATATTTAAATCGTGAGCAATATGGTGACTGGCCTTTAACTTATGGTCAATACTACAATGCACCTACTAAGCCTCAAAGTAATTTTAAAGATGGCGAACCTGTTTATGCTAAAGATGTAAAAACAAAAAAATACGTTGTTACAGATGATCGTAAAAAATCTATTCCTGTTTACGAAAATGAATATTGTACGCCTTTCCCACGTATGTGGAGTCAACAAGGAAACCACGAAGCAGCGTACCGTTACTGGGGCGATGTTCAGGCTCATCACCGTTCAAAAACAAAAATGAATGAGCAAACTGGCGAAATGGAAGAAATTCAGGTTCCTACCTTTATGGCTAACATTACATATTTTATCAATTATCAGGTAAAATATATGTATCTGCGTTATTTTGCGTGGAACTTTATTGGTCGTCAAAATGATATACAAGGTTTAAATGCTAACCCTTTAGAAGGTAACTGGAAAACCGGTATCAGTAGTGTTGATAATGCTATTTTAGATACAGATACATCTATGCAACCACATGCTGCTTCTAATAATAAAGCAAATAATTCATTTTATGCGTTACCATTTATATTAGGAATTTTAGGTTTCTTATTCCAATATAAAAACAATAAAATGGATACTTGGGTTACGGCCTTAATATTTTTATTAAATGGTTTAGCTGTTGTTATTTACTTAAATCAATATCCTTACCAACCACGTGAACGTGATTATGCTTATGTTGCGTCGTTTTACGGATTTGCTATTTGGATAGGATTTGGTGTGTTATTTATTTATGATTTTATTAGTAAAAAAATGAGTGCAACATCTGGAGCAATTGTAGCTACAGTTATTGGCTTAGGAATTCCTACTATAATGGCTGCAGAAGGCTGGGATGACCATAATCGTGAGTTACGCACGATGAGTCGTGATTTTGCAACAAACTACTTAAACTCTTGCGAACCTAATGCGATCATATTTACAAATGGAGATAACGATACCTTCCCATTGTGGTATGCACAAGAAGTTGAAGGCGTTAGAACTGATGTGCGCGTTGTTAACTTAAGTTTATTACAAACCGATTGGTATATCAACCAAGTGCGTCGTGCTGCTTATGAATCTGGACCTGTACCATTTACTATTCCTGCCGAAAAATACGTGCAAGGCACTCGCGATGTGGTTTACTTAATGGATAAAGGAACTGGCCCAATGAATTTGAAAAAAGGAATTGAGTTTGTTGAATCAGAAGACTTAAATAATAAGTTAGATTACGGTAACAAACCATTGGATTATTTACCAACGAAAACATTTTTTATTCCAGTTGACTCAATGGCTGTAATGAAAAACAAAGTTATTAGCGTGCGTGATACGGCTCGTTTAGCTAAACAAATTAAATGGACGATTAACCGCTCGTATTTAACTAAAGCCGATTTAATGGTATTAGATTTAATTGCGCATAATGATTGGACTAGACCTATTTATTTTGCTGTAACTACAGGCGCTGAGGCATATATGGGCTTAGAAGATTATTTTCAGTTAGAAGGTTTAGCGTATCGTTTAGTGCCTATTAAAGGTAATAGTACTGAGGCTAGCACAGGTGGTCGTGTAAATACAAAAGCGATGTACGAAAACATTATGACCAAATTTGCTTGGGGTGGCCTAGATAAAAAAGGCGTGAATTTGGATGAGAATTGTGTGCGTATGGCATCTAATATGCGTATGCAAATGGCAACATTAGCAGGTGCTTTAATAAACAAAGGCGAAAAACAAAAAGCTGAGAAAGTATTAGACTATTGCTTAGAAAAAATGCCTGATGAAAATGTACGTTACGAAGCAACTTTATATACAATCATTGCTGGTTACTATCAAATTGGTAATATGAAAAAAGCGAATGATTTAGCAAGCAAATTATTTGATGTGTTCGAAAACGATTATAAAGTATATATGGCGCAAGGCAATATTCACCGAGCAGCTTTTAATCGCGAAATTGGGCAAGCTAAAGAAATCATGAAACGTTTAGTGATGTTAGCCGAGCAATTTAAACAAGCTGATCAATCTAAAAAATTAATGGGTCGTTTAACCTCTATTATTCCTCAAAATGAATTAATGGAAGATGCTCAACAACAACAGCAACAAATGCAACAGCAAGCTGAACAAGCATTAAATTAATTTAACCAGTTATCAAAAAAACGCCTCATTACAATTTGTAATGAGGCGTTTTTGGTTTTAATAAATAACCATTTTTAACACTCTTTAGTTCATAGTTTCTGTTTTCAATACTGCAAAACTCCTGTTCAAAAAGTATCTTTATATAATTCATTTTCAATACTGTTGTCTAATATCTAATTACTAATAATGTCAAAAATTAAAGTTGGAATTCTATTTGGTGGTCGTTCAAAAGAACGTGAAATTTCTTTTGCGGGTGGAAGAACGGTTTATGATAATTTAAATAAATCCATTTTTGAAGCCATTCCTTTATTTGTTGATTCCTTTGGTAATTTAGTGTTATTAGATTGGAACTTTGTTTACAAAGGAACCATTCGAGATTTTTATCCTCCTGTAGAATTTATACCAGCTAACAATACCGACTTTCAATACTATGCCGAAAACCTTGGTGCTTTAACTGTTCACCAACATGATGAATTAATATCGAAGATTGGAAAAAAAATTCAAGTTAACGAACTAAGTCATTTAATTGATTTTGCTTTTTTAGCCTTACATGGCCCATATGGTGAAGATGGTCGTATACAAGGGCTTT